>PMMB01000118.1:0-2914 GCA_003165495.1 Gammaproteobacteria bacterium
CGGCATTCCGCCCGCGGTGCTCAAGCGCATGTTCGATCCGTTCTTCACCACGAAACGTGTCGGCGATGGCACGGGCCTTGGCCTCGCGTTGGTGCATGGTATCGTCGCCGATTTCGGCGGTGTAATTGACGTAGCGACGCAGCTAGGCGTGGGCACGACCTTCACGATCTGGCTACCGGCCGCTGGCCCAATGCCAAGGCTCCTGGCGGAACCCGCGGGCGAGCTGCCGCGAGGCAACGGCGAAACCGTCATGATCGTAGACGACGAGCATGCGCTGGTTGAGCTCGCGGAAGAGACGCTTGCCGAGCTTGGCTACGAGCCGGTGGGGTTTGCCTCGAGCCTCGCCGCCTTGCAGGCGTTTCGCGCGGAACCGAAGCGCTTCGATCTCGTGCTGACCGACGAGACGATGCCCGATCTCACGGGGACCGAGCTTGCGCGCGAAATCCGGCAGTTGCGACCAGAGATCTCAATCATACTTATGAGCGGCTACGGTGGTACGCAACTGAGCGAACGCGCAAAGGCCGCAGGGGTCATCGATGTGCTCCGCAAACCGCTCGTCCGCCGCGATATCGCTGAATCGGTCGCGCGTGCTGCTCTTCACGCTGGCAACTAGACGCTGCTTCGCACAGCATTGCACGAGATGAGTCGACCATGCGCCACTTTTGTGGGCCGTGGCTGGGCAATAGGAGCAGCAGAACGCGATGTTGGTCGATCACGAAATCACGCGCAGGGACTTCACCTTTGAGAAATCGCGGTCGTGCGTTACGAGTGCTGCGGCGTTTATCGCGAGGGCGCTGGCCGCCTGGACGGCATCTGGTAGTTTGAGGCGTAGTGAAGCCCGCAACCGTGCAGCGCTTTCTGCAATCCCGACGTCGAGGTCGATGCACTGCCAGGACTCGAGGATGGCGCGGTAGCGCCGGACGAGTGCTTCGTCGCCTGCTCGCAGCGGACCTGTCAGGACCTCGGCGACAGTGACGGTCGTTACGGCAAAGCGCACACGCCCGGCAGCGTGTGCTTCAAACACGGGCTTGAACCGTGGGCCAAAGATTCGATGACCTTCCAGAAAATAAATGATCGGTCCCGAGTCCATCAAGAGCAGGGCGTGCTCTGGCAGATCGGCGAAGTCTATCGGCTCCATTCGTCGCGCAGGTCGCGTAGCGTTCGGCCGCTGTCCTCGCCCCAAAGTCCGCGACCAGATCCCTCCATGGGCACGAGTGGTTGCTGACGGCCCCCAGCGTCATATGCATCGAGCGGTACTATTGCTGCAACCGGCCGACCATGCTTGGTAATGATCGTGGAATGGCCATTTTCTGCCGCTTCCAGCAGATCTGGTAGCTGGTTTCGAGCTTCTTCGGCTCCTCTGCGCGTTGCTTTGGTCATGATTCACCTGTGCATGAAACTGTACAGCACCGTACAGTTCTCTGTCAAGCCCTCGCTGTCGTCCAACCGAACAGAAATTGACTGCGGATCGAGATTCTCACGAGGCAGTCTTGCCTCCGTTGACGTGAACGATCTCGCCGGTCAGTCGGAACAGGCAACCCGGTCGGAGGCTGTAGACCGCGACTGTATTTGGTGTCCCTGGCCTTCCTGCAGACTTTGATCGTTTGCAAGACGCACACTGGGGAGACAAGGTATTCTTCTCCCCTTTTATATCTCTCCGCCAACACATAAACTCGCACGAATACGCAGAAATATCGCAGCAACGCACAGCATGGAAAGCACTCAAAAATTAGGCATCTCCTCCGCGAGACAACGCACTTTGATCGATCGGAGGCTATCGGTCGCCCCCATGATGGACTGGACCGATTGCCACTGCCGGTACGTGCACCGTCTGTTCGCGCCGCACGCCTTGTTGTACACGGAGATGATCGTGTCGACCGCTCTGGTGCGCGGCGACGCGCGCCGCCTGTTGGAGCACAGCCCGGCCGAACACCCGGTCGCATTGCAGTTGGGCGGCTGCGATCCCAAAGAACTCGCGGCGGCCGCGCGCATTGGCGCCGCGGCGGGCTTTGCGGAGATCAATCTCAACGTGGGCTGTCCCAGCGACCGGGTCAAGAATGGCTCGTTCGGCGCATGTCTCATGCTCAAACCTGCGTTGGTGGCCGATTGCGTGCGGGCCTTGCGGGACGCCACGTCATTGCCGGTGACCGTCAAATGCCGCATAGGCATCGATGATCGCGACGACTATGAGTTCTTTGCCGCCTTCGTCGACGCTGTCGCAGGCGTCGGCATAGCTGCGCTCATCGTCCATGCCCGCACCGCCATACTGGGCGGCCTCTCACCCAAAGAGAACCGCGAGATTCCGCCGCTCAAGTACGACTACGTGCATAAGCTCAAACAGGAGCGGCCGGCGTTGATCGTGGTATTGAACGGCGGGTTGTCTCACGTGGCGGAAATCCGCGGCCATGTGGCGGCGGGGCTCGATGGCGTGATGCTTGGTCGTGCGGCCTACCATCGTCCGGCCCTGCTCGCTGAATTGGAGCAGGCCATGATCGATCCGGCTTGGGCTGTGCCGGAGCCCCAGGAGATTATCGAGCGCGTCGTTTCCTACGCCAAGGTCTGCGCGCGGCGGGGCATACGCCTGCACTCGATCACGCGGCACATGAATGGTTTGATGGCCGGACGCGAGGGGGCGCGTGCCTGGCGGCGGTTCCTTTCCGAGGTCGCGGCACGCCCAGAGGCGGTGCCTGAGACGCTTTATTCGGCACTCCCGATACTGAATCAGGGAATTGCCGCATAAACGGCTTAAGAAGGCCGCGCCACATTAAGTATAATGGCCTGGAATGGGCAAAGAAATAGAAGTCGCCATCCTGTTCGCCGATGTGGTCGGCAGCACCAAGCTGTACGAACTGCTGGGGGATGCGCGCGCCCGCGACATGGTCGGTATCTGCATCGATGTGATGCGGGCGGCGAC
>PMMB01000118.1:2930-5380 GCA_003165495.1 Gammaproteobacteria bacterium
CAAATCACCCTGCACCCCCAGCTCAAAGTCGACGAGCAGGCCGTTGCCATTCGCATCGGCTGCAACTTCGGCGCTGTGGTGCTGGAAAACCGCGATATCTTCGGTTCCGCCGTGCACACGGCGAACCGCATGACCAGCCAGGCCAAGGCCGGCCAGATCATGACCACGGCGACCATGGTCGAACGGCTGTCGAGCGACTGGCGCGCCTCGGTGCGCCAAATCGACATCGCCACGCTGAAAGGACGCAGCAGCGAAGTGGCGCTGTACGAAGTGCTATGGCAGACCGAGGACATCACCAGCATGGTGCCCTCGATCGCCATCAGCTCGCGCGAGCGTGAACGGGCGAATAAGGCCCAGCGGCTGCGCTTGCGGTATCAGGGACAGGAGGTCCTCGTGGACGATGGCCGTGCCAATATCACCATCGGCCGCGCCGAAGAGAATGATCTCGTCGTGAAAGGCAATCTGATTTCGCGCTTGCATGCCCGCGTGGAGATCAACCGCAATAAATTCATGCTCGTCGATCAGAGTACCAACGGCACCTTCGTGCTCGGTAAGGACGGCGAAGAAGCGTTCGTCCGCCGCGATTCCATGCAGATTCGCGGCGAGGGGCTGATCGGTCTCGGCAAAGCGCCGGACAGCAATTCATCCCAGGTGATCCGCTACATGTGCGAGGAGTGAACCCGCTCCCGGGCGCTCTTGAGTTCCGCCTTGAGCGACTGCGGCACCCGGTCGCCGAATTCGCTCAAATACTTCTCGATACCGGCAAATTCCTCCTGCCACAGCTCAGGGTCCACGGTCAGCAACTCATCGATCGCACCCGGCGCAATGTCGAGGCCTTGAAGGTCCAAGTCGGCGGAGTTTGGCAAATGGCCGATCGCCGTGTCGCGCGCCTTGGCGGTGCCCTTGCATCGATCAATGATCCAACGCAACACTCGCATGTTCTCACCGAAACCCGGCCACAGAAACTTGCCGGCATTGTTCTGACGGAACCAATTGACGTGGAAAATCTGCGGCGGCGATTTGAGCTTGGCACCGACATTGATCCAATGCGACCAATAGTCGCCGAAGTTGTAACCGGCGAATGGTTTCATGGCCATGGGGTCGCGGCGCACGACGCCGACCGCGTCCGTTGCGGCTGCGGTCGTCTCCGAAGCCACTCCGGCGCCCACCAGCACGCCATGCACCCAATTGCGCGCCTGATACACGAGCGGGGCGAGCGCGCGGCGTCGACCGCCGAATACGATGGCGGAAATAGGCACACCGCCGGGAGCGTCGGCCATCTTTGAATAGCTGGGATTCTGTCTGGCCGCCACTGTGAACCGGGAATTCGGCTGCGCCGCAGGACCATTCGCCGGATCGTACGGCCTTCCCCGCCAGTCCATGAGCGGCTTGCCCTCGGGCAAGCCTTCCCACCAGGGTTGATTGTCCGCGGTGAGTCCGACATTGGTGAATATGGTGTCGTGGTGAATCATGTCGTAGGCATTGCGATTGGTCTTGGCATTCGTGCCGGGCATGACCCCGAAGTATCCCGATTCGGGATTGATGGCGTACAGCCGGCCATCCTTGCCTGGGTGCAGCCAAGCGATATCATCGCCGACCGTCCAGACTTTCCAGCCCTTGTAGCTGGCAGGGGGGATCAACATGGCCAGATTGGTCTTGCCGCAGGAGGAGGGGAATGCGCAAGCCAGATAGTGAATCTCGCCCTGCGGGTTCTCGATGCCGACAATGAGCATATGCTCCGCCAGCCAGCCTTCGGTGCGCGCCTGCCAGCTGGCGATGCGTAAGGCGTGACACTTCTTACCGAGCAGCGCGTTGCCGCCGTAACCGGATCCGAAGCTCTTGATCGAGAGTTCCTCGGGAAAATGCATGATGAAGCGACGCTCAGGGTTCAGATCCCCGGTGGAATGCAGCCCTTTCACGAAATTGCCGTCATGCGTGATGCGCTCGAGCGCCGCGCGCCCCATGCGTGTCATGAGCTGCATATTGAGGACCACGTACGCACTATCGGTGATTTCGACGCCGCATCGAGAAAACGGTGAGTCGATCGGCCCCATGCAATAAGGAACGACGTACAGCGTGCGTCCTTGCATGCAGCCGGCAAACAATGCATCCATCTGGGCGTGGGCTTGTGCCGGATCAATCCAATGATTATTCGGGCCCGCATCGTCCTTATTCTTGGTACAAACAAAGGTCAGGTGTTCCACGCGCGCCACGTCTGACGGATTTGAGCGAGACAAAACACAGCCGGGAAAGCTCTGTGGGTTGAGCGGCAGCAACTCTTTAGAGGCGAGCAACTCCCGTTGCAGCATCTGAAACTCAGACTGGCTCCCATCACACCAATAGATGTGGGTCGGCTGGGTGAACTTCGCGATGCTCTCGACCCAGGCCGAAACGCCGCGGTTCATGGACGCGAGTGAGGTGACGAGCTGGGGTGCAGTGGCCATGGGGGC
>PMMB01000118.1:5428-7108 GCA_003165495.1 Gammaproteobacteria bacterium
GGCCAAGTCCCCGCAAGTCCACTTAAGATCAGATCGATTGCCGAGGTTGAGTCGAGGTCCAAACTGATTCCGGCCGACCGCGTGGTGCCCGGCGACCGAGTGATCTACACGCTTGAAGTGCGCAATACCGGCGCGACGGCGCTGGATGCGCCCACCGTCACGCATCCTGTGCCCGAGCACATGCGGTACATCGCGGATTCCGCGGTGGGCCCCGGTGCCGAGGTGAGCTATTCGGTCGATGGCGGGCGCAGCTTCGAGCGCGCCGAGAATCTCANNGATTACACCGACATCCGCTGGCAGCTGAAGAATAGCCTGAAGGCCAATTCGGTGGCGTTTGTGCGTTTTCGTGCGCTGGTCAAATAGTCGGGCTCAAAACACCGTAGGCTTACAGCCCGGCGTACGAAATGGCAGCGAATGAACAGCGACTACATTGACGTCTTCAACCTCGAGGGGCCGCTGGCGCGAGCGTTGCCGGGCTATGCGTATCGCCCCGAGCAAGCCGCAATGGCGAAGGGCGTCGGTCTGGCGTTGGCGCGTCTTGAACCCTTGATCGTCGAAGCGGGCACGGGCACGGGCAAGACCTTCGCCTACCTGGTTCCGGCACTATTGTCGGGGCGCAGTGTGATCATCTCCACCGGCACGCGCACGCTGCAGGATCAGCTGTTTCGCCGCGATGTCCCGCTGCTGGCCAAAGCCTTGGGGCTCCCCGTGAAGATCGCCTTGCTCAAAGGCCGCGCCAACTATCTGTGCCGGCACCGGTTGGAACTTGCGACTCAGCAGGGATCTTTGTTGGAGAGCGAGCGCGGCAGCGCACGCACACTCGCGCGTATTTCGCGATGGGCGGCGACCACCAAAGCCGGCGATCTATCTGAACTCACCGATTTGCCGGAACAGTCCTCGGTATGGCCGCAGGTAACTTCGACCCGCGAAAACTGCCTAGGCCAGGAGTGTCCCCAGTTCTCGCGTTGTCATGTGTTCGAGGCGCGGCGCAACGCTCAGGCGGCCGACGTCGTCGTCGTGAATCACCATTTGTTGCTCGCGGATCTCGCGCTCAAAGACGAGGGATTCGGCGATCTGCTGCCGGGCGCGGAGGCCGTCATCCTGGATGAAGCGCATCAGGTGCCGGATATCGCGGCGCAGTTCTTCGGGCAAGTTTGGTCGGTGCGCCAGGTACAACTTCTGATGCGCGACGTCGCGGCCGAGATGGTCGCTGCAGGCGTGCGCGCTCCGGAAATCACCGCCGCCGTCGCCTCGGTGGATGCTGGGCTGGAGAAGCTGCGCAGCGCGCTGCAACGTGGGCCGGGGCGCTACGAATGGGCGAGCCTGCCGGACTCCTTTCTGGATATGTTGCCGGAACTCGAGACCGCCATCAGCGACATCGCCACCCAGCTCGAAGGTCTTGGCGCGGGTGCGGGCACCGCGAACTGCGCACGACGCGGCGGGACCCTGGCCAACTCCCTTGCCGCCTTGCGCGAACTGTCGGACGACACGGGATTGCGCTGGGTCGATGCCAACCCCAACGGTTTGCTGCTGCAATACACGCCCTTCGAGATTGCGGAGCGACTGCGGGAATACATAGAGTCGCGGCCCTGCGCCTGGGTATTCACCTCCGCGACATTGGCCATCGGCGAGGATTTCTCGCATTTTGCGGCGAGAATCGGTTTGCCGGAAGCGCGCACG
>PMMB01000118.1:7133-10129 GCA_003165495.1 Gammaproteobacteria bacterium
GCCTGCGCGCCTTTGCTCGAGGCGAGCGGCGGGCGCGCGTTCCTGCTCTACACAAGCTACCGCGGATTGGCGGAAGGCGTTCAGGCGTTGCATGCGCGCTTTCCGAATCCGCCGTTTCCGGTGCTGGTGCAGGGTGAGGCGCCGCGCGAAGCGCTGCTGAATCGGTTTCGCGAACTCGGCAATGCCGTGCTGCTCGCCACGGGCAGTTTCTGGGAAGGTGTGGATGTGAAGGGCGAGGCGCTCTCCATCGTCGCGATCGACAAGCTACCCTTTGCTTCGCCCGACGATCCGCTGCTCAAAGCGCGTCTGGAAGGCATTCGCCGGCGCGGCGGCAACCCGTTTTTCGAATATCAATTGCCGCAGGCGGTGCTGGCATTGAAACAAGGAGTCGGGCGCTTGATTCGAGATTTCGATGATTTCGGCGTGATCGTCATCGGCGACCCGCGGCTCAAGACAAAGGCGTATGGGCGCGTGTTTTTGGAGGCGTTGCCGCCGAGTCCGGTCATTGCGGAGAGCGCCGTCGGTGCGGTGTTTCTCGCCGAACGTTTGGCGAGGCTGCGTCCCGCGATGGGTCTGGCGTCGCAGGCTACCTAGGCCATGCGCGTACTGGCTCTCGATACGGCGACCGAGGCGTGTTCGGTGGCGTTGCTCAGCGGCGATGAGTTGATCGGCCGATCGGCAGAAGGTGGGAAGTCGCATGCGCAGCAGATTCTCGGCATGGTCGATGCGGTGTTGGCGGAGGCCCAGGTGTCTCTGTCCATGCTCGATGGCATCGCCGCCAGCATCGGTCCCGGCGCGTTCACCGGGGTGAGAATCAGTGTGGCGGTGGCTCAGGGTCTCGCCTTCGGCGCCGGTCTTCGCGTAGCACCGGTCTCGACGCTGGAAGCATTGGCATTTCAAGTCATGCGAAGCGGTGCGGCTCAGGCGCTCGCCTGTCTCGATGCGCGCATGGGCGAGGTCTATTGGGGATGCTTCGCTCAAGACCTTGCGCGCGGTTTGGCCGCGAGCAGCACGGCGCGCGTCGGGCCGCCCGACAGTGTGGTGCTGCCCGTACCCGGCGTTTATCGCGGGATCGGTCGCGGCTTTGCTGCCTATCCGGCGCTCGCCTCGCTGCCCGGTCTTAAGCTCGATTCAAAGGACAGCCGGGCATTGCCGAATGCGCGCGAATTCGCAACGTTAGGTGCATTGCGCCTAAGTGCAGGGGAGGGGCTCGATCCCGCCGACTTAAGCCCCCTGTATCTGCGCGATAAGGTAGCCTTGACCGAGGCGGAGCGCGCAGCCAAATAGCTCTTGTCATCGAACTGTCACAACCGATCGCTGTAATAGTGGGCATGACCGCCAAACGCATCCTCATAGTCGAAGACGAAAAGGCGATTCGCGACATGGTCGCCTTCGGCTTGCGCCGCGCGGGCTACGACGTTCGAGAAGCGGAAGACTGTCGTGAGGCGCGGGCGCGGATCGTCGATGTGCGGCCGGACCTCATGTTGGTCGATTGGATGTTGCCGGACATGAGCGGGCTTGAACTGACTCGATCGCTGAAGCGCGCCAAGGACACGGAAGAGATTCCGGTCATCATGCTCACTGCGCGCGCCGAGGAGCAGGACAAGGTAGGCGGCCTCGAGGGCGGGGCGGACGACTATATTACGAAGCCCTTTTCTCCCCGGGAATTGCTGGCGCGCATCCAAGCGGTGCTGCGGCGCGCGGCCCCGGCGGGCGCGGGCGACGTCGTCGAAGCCGATGGTTTGAAACTCGACGACTCGAGCCACAGGGTCAGCGCCGGCGAGCGCGAAATCGCTCTGGGACCCACGGAATACCGCTTGTTGCATTTTTTCATGACGCACCCGGAACGGGTGTTCTCACGCGGTCAATTGCTCGATCGTGTCTGGGGCGGCAATACTTACGTCGAAGAGCGTACAGTGGATGTGCACATCCGCCGGCTGCGTAAGGCGCTCGAGCCTTATCTGCTGGAGCGGTTGGTGCAAACTGTGCGCGGCGCCGGCTACCGGTTCTCCACACGAGACGCATGAGGCGGGTCGCATGAGGCGGGCTATCACCTAGTCAATGGCAGCGATGTGGACTTTCGCGCTCGCGCGGCTCGCGGGCGTTCTGGTGTTGGGCCTCTGTCTGGGCCTGCTGGTAGGACCTGTTTGGCTGTGGATTCTGGCCGCCGCCTGCTTGTACCTTGGTTGGCAGCTGGTGACTCTGTACCGCCTCGACCGCTGGCTGCGCCTGCGCTCGCAAATCGATCCGCCCGACTTCGGCGGGATTTGGGGCGATATCGTGGCCCAAGTCGTACGGCTGCATCGGCGCAAACAGTTTCACAAACAACGTCTGATACAGCTGTTTCGTGAGCTGCGCCGTTCCACGGCTGCGCTGCCCGACGGCGTCATCATCTTGAGCACCCAGCGTGAAATTGTCTGGTTCAACCGTCAAGCGGCGCGCCTGCTGGGTCTCAAACGGCCGAGCGATATCGGCCTGCGGATCGACAATCTGATCCGCACGCCGGAGTTCGTGCTCTACCTGCACGGCGACGATTTTGCCATGCCGCTGGTGATTCGGCCGCCGGTGAAGCTGGAGTTGTACTTGGCGCTGCAGATGGTGCCCTATGGCGGCGGCCAGTCCTTATTGCTGGTGCGCGACGTGACTCGACAAATGCGCCTGGAGGCGATGCGCAAGGACTTCGTCGCCAACGCGTCGCACGAGTTGCGTACGCCCTTGACGGTGATTTCCGGGTACCTCGATACCTTGGCCGATGACTCTTCCATTGACTCCGCGTGGACCGGGCCCATCAGGGATATGCGCGCGCAGGCGCAGCGCATGAATGCCATCATTGCCGACCTGTTGGTGCTGTCGCGCCTGGAGGCGACGGACGGCGAGGCGGCCCGCGACGCGATCGATGTGCCGAGCATGTTGGAGCGGTTGCATCGCGATGCGCTCGCCAGCGCCGAGCGACCGCGCCAAATACTCCTGGAATTGGAATCCACGGACGGGTTGTT
>PMMB01000165.1:0-11780 GCA_003165495.1 Gammaproteobacteria bacterium
ACGGACCGCATGAACCCCTTCTCCGGCATGTTGGGCGACTACGCCGTGATCATGGGCAATAGCGGCGGCGACAACCGGGTCGAGTTCGGCACCCGAATCGATCACTCGATTTGGTACGAATCACCCAAGTTCGGCGGAGTCTTCAGCTTCGACGCCTTGTTCTCACCGGGTCAGAACCGCACCCCCGACAGTATCGCTCAATCGTCGGGCTCGTCCGACTGCAACGGCGGCAATGAGCCGGGAAGCGGCAACTTGCCGATTGCCTGCGACGACGGCGGCTACGACAATGCGTACAGCGTCGACTTGAAATTCGAAACCGGACCGATCTACGTTACGGCGGCCTACGAACTTCACAAGTCGGTGAATCGCAACAGCGACGGCGTCGGCGCCAACAATCCGTACTACGGCTATCTGGCGAGCCTGGGCAACGGAGTCTCGCCGCTGCTCAACTGGGCCGCCTACAACGCGTTCGCTGCGGAGTACCCGCAGGCGGCACCGTTCGGAAGTCCTGAGTATGCCAATGACGTTGCGAACGAGTCGGCGTTCAAGGTGGGCGCGCAGTACACCTTCGATTTCGGACTGGCTGTCAGTGGGATCTACGAGTACCTGAAGCGGGATCTGCCGGCCGATCTGCAATTCCAGAACGAACGGCAGCGAAATGGCTTGTGGTTCGCGCTATCGGAAGATTTCTCAGCGAAAGATAACTTGAGCGCAGGTTGGGCACATGCAGGACGGACGCCGGGGGATCCGGGTGGGCAGCATAACTACGATCCGACGAACCACAACAATTTCGCGAACATGTACACCATCGCGTGGAAACATCACTTCGACAAGAACATGTACTGGTACGTCGATGCGGCGGACACCGTCAATGGCACGAACGCCCACTATGATCTGGGCGCCGGCGGCCGCGGTGTGACGACGGACTGCCACGACGGTACGACTCAAGCGTTCACCGACTACAGCAGCGCCGGCCCCACGACCTGGGGTGGATGTCATTTGATCGGGTTTTCCACCGGCCTGAACTATAAGTTCTAAGCCAGGTACCGTGAACGCCGGGAGTACTCTCTGCGGCGAGGCCGGGGGTGCAATTGCACCCCCGGCCGCTTTCGGTAAGATTCAGTAAATGGGCGTCACTTCTTGCGCTCCGTGGACGAACGTCATTGAAGATAGCGATCATCGGTGTCGGTGCGATCGGCGGCTACCTCGGGACCAAGCTCGCGCTTGCCGGAGAGGATGTGACCTTCATCGCGCGCGGAGCGAATCTGGAGGCGCTTCGTAGCCGCGGCATTCGGCTGGTGACGGCCGACGGCAGTGAGGAGACCATTCCGAAGGTCAAGGCGACAGACGACTACGCCGCCGCCGGCGCGCAGGATGTCGTCATCCTTGCGATGAAAGCGCATCAGGTTGAAGCGGTGGTCCTCGATGTGCCGAAACTGTTTGGACCCGACACCGTCGTGGTTCCGATACAGAACGGAATTCCGTACTGGTATTTTCACCGATATCCCGGCGAACTCGCGGGCACGCGGGTGCAGAGCGTCGATCCGAGCGGATTGATCGGCGAGCATATTCCGTGCGAGCGCGTGATCGGCTGTGTGGCGTATCCGGCCGCCGAATTGGTGTCGCCCGGGGTGATCAAACACGTCGAAGGCAATCGGTTCCCGGTCGGCGAGCCGGATGGCGAGAGCACCGCACGCGTCGTGCGCGTGTCGGAGTGCTTTATCAGGGGCGGTTTGCAGGCTCCGGTGCTCGACGACATTCGCGCCGAGATTTGGTTGAAGCTGTGGGGTAACTTGACGTTCAATCCGATCAGCGCATTGTCGCGCGCCACGCTCGCCGACATATGTCAGTATCCGCCCAGTCGCGCCGTCGCGGCGGCGATGATGGCTGAGGCGCAGACGGTTGCCGGCAAACTGGGTGTTACTTTCCGCGTATCTCTCGAGAAGCGCATTAGCGGTGCCGAGCGAGTCGGTCACCACAAGACCTCGATGCTTCAGGATGTCGAGTCCGCACGCACGCTCGAGATCGACGCGCTGCTGGGTTCAGTGGTGGAACTGGCTCGATTGACTCAGACACCGACGCCTCACATCGATACGGTGTACGCATTGACGAAGCTCTTGGCGAAGACCCTCGATGAGAGCAGGGCAGCGAGCGGCGCGAAGCCGTCTGCCGCGTGATACCGATTCCGACGCGCGTTGCGTCGGCCGATCACCCTCGTGGCGATGAACGCCCGAGATCATTTAATTACATCCGATTGACGAGGCCGAGCCATGAATGTTCACGAGTATCAGGGCAAAGAAATTCTACGCAAGTACGGGGTCGCTACGCCGCGCGGCGTCCCCTGCTTTTCGGTGACCGAGGCGGATTCCGCCGCCCGCGAGCTCGGCGGAAAGGTCTGGGTGGTGAAGGCGCAGATCCATGCCGGCGGCCGCGGTAAAGGCGGCGGCGTCAAGGTAGCGAAGTCACTCGAGGAGGTGCATGAATACGCCTCGAAGATCCTCGGTATGACGCTGATAACCCACCAAACCGGTCCCGAAGGACGATTGGTAAAGCGCCTGCTCGTGGAGGAGGGCGCCGACATCCGCAAGGAACTGTACGTGGGCATGGTGGTCGACCGCGCGACCCAGCGAGTGACCCTGATGGCGAGCTCGGAGGGCGGCATGGAGATTGAAGAAGTTGCCGCCCGCACGCCGGAGAGAATCCACAAAGTCGCCATCGACCCCGTGGCGGGCTTGACCGACGCGCAGGCGGACGACGTTGCGCGAAAGATCGGCGTGCCGGACGGATCGGTGGCTCAGGCGCGGAATTTCATGCACGGCCTGTACCGAGCTTTTGTCGAATGCGATGCATCGCTCGCGGAGATCAACCCGTTGATCATCACCGGCGACGGTAGGGTGTTGGCTCTGGATGCCAAACTCAATTTCGATTCCAACGCGCTGTACCGCCAGCCGGAGATCGTTGCCATGCGCGATCTCGACGAGGAGGATCCCGCCGAAGTCGAAGCGTCCAAGTTCGATCTCTCGTACATCTCGCTCAGCGGCAACATCGGTTGTCTCGTCAACGGCGCAGGTCTTGCGATGGCGACGATGGACAGCATCAAGCTATTTGGCGCCGAGCCTGCGAACTTTCTCGACGTCGGCGGCGGCGCCACGGCGCAGAAAGTGACCGAAGCGTTCAAGCTGATGCTGAAAAACCCCGCGGTCAAGGGCATTCTGGTGAATATCTTCGGCGGGATCATGCGTTGCGACACGATTGCCGAAGGCGTCATCGCCGCTGCCAAGGAAGTACGCTTAAGCGTTCCTTTGGTGGTCCGCATGAAGGGCACGAACGAGGAATTGGGCCGACAGAAACTGCGGGAGTCGGGACTGCCGATCATTTCCGCCGACAACATGGCGGACGCGGCGCAGAAGATCGTCGCTGCAGTCGCCGGAAAATAGGGAATACATCCATGAGCATCCTCATCGACAGGAACACCAAGGTGATGACGCAGGGCATCACGGGTAAGACCGGCGCCTTCCATACCCGCCTATGCCGCGACTATGCGTACGGCAAGGATTGTTTCGTCGCCGGCGTCAATCCGAACAAGGCCGGGGATACCTTCGAGGGCATCCCGATCTTCGCCACTGCGCGGGAAGCCAAGGAGCAAACAGGAGCGACCGTGTCGGTGATCTATGTGCCGCCGGCCTTTGCCGCCGGCGCCATCGATGAGGCGGTCGACGCCGAGCTCGACTTGGTCATCTGCATCACCGAGGGCGTGCCGGTGCGTGACATGATCTCCACACGGAATCGGATGCGCGGCAAAAAGACCCTACTGGTGGGACCCAACTGCCCCGGCGTGATTACGCCGGATGAGATAAAGATCGGCATCATGCCAGGGCACATCCACAAGAAGGGGCGCATCGGTGTCGTCTCGCGTTCCGGCACCCTCACCTACGAAGCCGTGGGCCAGTTGATGGACCTGGGACTCGGGCAATCGACCTGCGTGGGCATCGGCGGCGATCCGGTCAACGGCTTGAAGCATATCGACGTCATGCGGATGTTCAACGACGATCCCGAGACCGACGCCGTGATCATGGTGGGAGAAATCGGCGGCGACGACGAGGAGACCTGCGCGCGTTGGATCAAACATCACATGAAGAAGCCGGTGGTCGGATTCATCGCCGGCGTCACGGCGCCGCCGGGAAAGCGCATGGGCCACGCCGGCGCGATCATATCCGGCGGGAAGGGCACCGCAACGGAGAAGCTGGCCGTCATGGAAGAGTGCGGGATCAAGGTCACGAGAAACCCCGCGGAAATGGCGGTTCTGCTCAAGTCGGTGCTCTAGCATGCGATGGGCCCGTTTTCGGTCGAACGACGGCCGGATCGGGTTCGGCGTGTTCAAGGATACCCATATCGACGAATACGAGGGCGATTTGTTCGGCGCGCCGCGGCCGACGGGCCGCACCATTGCGCGAGCGGCCTGCACGCTGCAGAGCCCCTGCACGCCATCCAAGATCGTCGCCTTATGGAATAACTTCCACGCGCTTAAGCTCAAGCTCGGCAAATCGGCGCCCACCCATCCGCTGTTCCTCATCAAGCCGGGTACGTCGGTCATTGGACCGGACGAGCCGATCCGCAGGCCGAGCGGCTATGCGGGAAAAATCGCTTACGAAGGCGAGTTGGGCATCGTTATTGGAAAACTCTGCAAGAACATATCGCCGAACGACGCGGGCAATCACATCTTCGGCTATACCTGCGTCAACGACGTGACGGCGTCAGACGTACTGAACGAGAACATCGATTTCGCCCAGTGGTGCCGATCGAAAGGCTACGACACCTTCGGTTGCCTCGGGCCCGTCATCACCACGGGATTGGATTGGTCGCGATTGCGGGTGATCACCCGGGTCGATGGAGTGGAGCGCCAGAACTATCCACTGTCGGACATGATCATGCCGCCGGAGGAACTGGTGAGCCGAATTTCCCACGACATGTCACTGTTGCCCGGCGATGTGATCGCCTGCGGCACTTCGGTGGGGGTCGGATCGATCAAGGATGGCTGCGGCGTCGAAGTGGCTATTGATGGAATTGGTTCGCTGGTGAATGTCCTAAGCCCAAGTACGCCATGAGCGATTTCGCAGCCCCTCCCACGCCACGGGTGTTGCTGCGGCAGATCTTCGATGCCGCCATCGCGTCGGCGCAGCCGTCGCTGTGCATCCCGCCGCACCTGCCTGACCCGCCTCGCGGTAGGCTCGTTGTTATTGGGGCGGGCAAGGCCTCCGCAGCCATGGCGCGAGCGGTGGAGGAAAACTGGTCCGGTCCGCTATCGGGGCTGGTAGTCACGCGCTACGGCTACGCCGTGCCCTGCGACCGCATCGACATCGTCGAAGCGGCACATCCGGTACCGGATGCGGCCGGGATGCACGCAGCGCAGCGCATGCTGGAACGAGTGGGCGCGCTGCACGAGGATGACCTGGTGCTGTGCCTGTTCTCCGGCGGTGGCTCGGCTCTATTGCCGCTGCCGGCTCCCGGACTCAACCTCGACCTCAAGCAAATCGTGAATCGCGCGCTGCTGGCCTGCGGCGCCACCATCAGCGAGATGAATTGCGTGCGACGCCATCTCTCCGCCATTAAGGGAGGCCGGCTGGCCGCCGCTTGCCACCCGGCTCGCGTGCTTACACTGCTCATCTCCGATGTACCCGGCGACCGCCCGGTCGACATCGCTTCCGGACCCACGGTCGCGGATCCCACGACCTGCGCCGATGCCCTCGCCATCGTGCGCCGCTACGGCATCGAGTTGCCGGGACCGGTGCGCGAGGTCTTGGAGAGCGGGCGCGGCGAATCCGTGAAGCCCGGCGACTCACGGCTGGCGCGCTCCACCGTGCGCATGATTGCCACCCCGCAGATGGCGCTCGAGGCGGCCGCGCGCGTGGCGCGCGCAGCGGGCGTTGCACCGTACATTCTCGGCGACGCCATAGAAGGCGAGGCGCGCGACGTGGGCAAGGTATTTGCCGGCATGGCATTGCAAGTGGCCGAGCGCAATGAACCCTTCGCCGCGCCGTGCGTGCTGCTCTCCGGCGGCGAGACCACGGTCACCGTGCGCGGCAGCGGGCGAGGGGGACGCAATGTGGAGTATTTGTTGTCCCTGGCGATCGCCCTCGAGGGTCACTCACGGATTTACGCGCTGGCCGGCGACACGGACGGAGTCGACGGCCAGGAAGAGATAGCGGGCGGCTGCATCGGACCCGACTCGCTCGCTCGTGCATGGTCGCTGGGATTGCGTCCCAAAGACATGCTGGACAACAACGACGGCCACGGATTCTTTACGGCGCTCGGGGACTCGGTCATCACCGGCCCGACGCTGACCAACGTCAATGATTTCCGCGCCATTCTCATCGAGCACGCTTAATTGTTTGCCTCTGAATCTCGCGGCCGCCAGCCGCGCCGCGTCGTCTCGCGTGGGGCCGCCATGGATAGGCCGCAAGAAAGCGGCTTGACAGCGTTCCCTCCCTCGGGGGTCTCGTACACAGGTGCGGCGAAGTTCAGGATGTAGGACACGTCCGATCCTGGCAATTTCGGCGGTTTCTTTGGGTATACTGGGGTCGGTTGCGACAACGGTAGCCCAGGTATGGAGGGACTCATGTTCACACGCACCTCAATCGGCTCCCGATATGCGCTACGGGCACGCGGGATCGCCATCACCAACGCCGCTTTTGCAGCGGCGATATTGTCGGTGTGTTCCTCCGGCGCCCGGGCCGACGCGTTGCCGGGATACCAGACCCCTGCGTCAGACCAGAAAAACAGCGCCGTTTTGGTGCGCGACCTGAACGCGTTCATCTCATCGGCCATCGTCCGCTACCACGATCAGGCGTTTGCACGGTGGCCGCTAGCTATTCCGGTGTGTCTGCGGGTGAGCGGTATAGAATCGAGCGAACGCGACCTCGTGATTGCACGCATCTATGAAATCGCGCAAGCGGCAGGCGCACGCATCGGCGACGCCAATTGCGACCCCAGTTTCTTCGTTTTCGTCACCCCACAGCCTGACGCGATAATGGCGGCAATGCGTAAGCGCAATCCGCGTCTGTTCAACATTCACTATGGCGTGGACCAGGTCAACCGCTTCATGAATACTCCCCGGCCCATACGCGCCTGGTATAACACCTACATCGGCGGCGGCGTTCCGAACAGTAAACTCCAATACGACGAGACCCGGGCAATCACCCAGGTGTTCGTATTCATCGATACCAAGCGGCTGGGCGACACCGTGAATTTCAGGCAGCTCGCGGACTATACCGCCATGGTCGGTTTGGCGGAGGTCAATCTAGACAACGACCTTGGGGACGCGCCTACGATCCTGCACTTGTTCGGCGCAAATGCCGAAGCAAGAAAACCGGGGTTGACGAGCTGGGATCAGGCCGTTCTCTATTCGCTGTACAACATGCCTCGAAAGGATGTCTTGCAGGTCGACGAGATGGCAAATTCAGCCGCTCGCTACATCACGCAATCACCGTGATCGAAGGTGTCCGAGAAGCAGACGATTCGGTTATCCACCGTTGTCTCCTATGGCAACCGATTTCACGCCAAAAATGAGCGCTGTTCAATTAGGCAATGCAACAGCGCGATAACTCGCTCGCTCGTGCATGGTCGCTTAGGCTTAGGCCCAAAAACATGCTGGACAACAACGACGGCCACGGATTCTTTACGGCGCCTCACGGGCTGCCGTTTTCTCGACCGTATCGAAAACACGTTTCATGCCGTCCACGCGCGCGACGTAGTCCCGGGCGTCATGATCTCCGCATCGCTCACCCGCCGCCAACCGCAGTCCGCGCCGGACGTAGGCATCGCCCGTGCCTGCGCCGCAGAGATGGATCACGGCGGCCAACTCTTGTTTATGTTCGAGCGTCGCGAATTTCACGTGATGGCGCTCCAGAGCGCTTGCCACACTGCGATCGAGATACGCCGACGTGAGTTCCACCGCATGGGACGGGATTACCCGTGTGTACAAGCGATTGAACCAGCACGATTTCCAGTCGTTCCATGGGCCATCCTCGGCAACGGCATGGCTGTGGATGCAAAAGCGCCGGGCTTCGGCAAAGGTGCCGTCGGTGATTTGGTACATACCCACGGCGCTCGACGCGGGGCGGAATACGTCGAAAGGCTTGGGGTTAAGGGACCAGCGCCAGTAAGTGCGCACCACCGGATTGCCGGAACCCTCGACCTGCGCGAGCGCCGCGAGCAGCTCGGGGGAAATGACGTTCGTGGAATATTTCTGAAAAAGGGGAGCGTACTGCCGCCAGGTCTCGGTCGGCCTCTTGTTGAGCGTGCCACTGACGGGAAAGAACAACTCCGATGGTTTGCGGACCACCTGGTACACCCAATTGAGAACGAACCACAGGATGACGGCTATCGACAGGATAATCAGCGCCTGCACGAGCATCGGAGTGCGACTGCACGCGCGCATGATGAAACGTCGCAAGCGGGCATTCGGCAAGAGTCTTGCGATGCGCCAGCGGCGGTGGGGTCTGCCGGTGGATTGGCGTCGCTTCAGGACAAATGCTCCTCGTTCGAGTCGCCGATCAAAGCCGGGCGTCGACCACGCGTCCCGGGACGAGGGTGGGCAGGAGTTGGTCTTTAGCCCAACTTGTCGCGGACGATCTTGTACACCGCTTCGGTTTCGGCCGCGCAAAACTCAACCAGCTTTTCCAGCTCAGCGGTCGCTTGTTCGGCGAAGGCACGATCCTTGAGCGCAGGTGCATTGATGTAGACGTTGAGCGCTGCGCTGCGCAGTCCCGTGAATCCTGCCAGCACACCGACGCCGCCATCACTGATGACGTTAAGATAGCCGTGTTCGCTGGCGCGCCGCGACAGTGCGATTACCTCGGCGCATACGCGCGCGCAGTCCAGAGGCGTTTCGGTGGCGCGACGCAGGCCTGCCTGGATGGCAGCGGCGCGCCGTGCTTTGTCGGCGTCGGTCGCTTTGGGCAGCTTGTACGCCGCCAGGATGCTGTCGAAGGCGGCGATATCGTCGGCCACCATCGCCGTGAGGCGCCGGCGCACTTTTTCGGACTCATGGAGTACCGCCTTCATTTCGGCCTCGACCCCTTCGTAGCCCTTCTTGCCGATGGTGACATTGCAGACCATGGATACGAGAGCGGCGCCCATGGCGCCCATGATGGCCGCGGCGCTGCCGCCCCCCGGCGTCGGATGGCCGCTGGCAAGATCGTCGAGGAATTTTTCGACGGAGCTTTGAGTAATCATAGTTGTTTCGCCGTGTGAGCGGGTTCAACCGACCATCGTTTTGGCGATGGCATAAATCTCCTCGGCATCGAGCAGCAGATCGTTCTGCTCGAACAGCCGCGAGACGCAGGCGCGATGCAGCGCCAGTTTGAGCGCGCCCAGCCCAAGCGAACCGTAGAGTATCTTACCGTGCTTGAGGAAGCCGCGATCGTTTTGACCCACGCCTTCGATACCGGCCGGCGGCGACGCATTGGCGTCGGCGATCAGTTCCAATGCGGCGCTGTCCTGCCACTGCTTCTCATCCAGCAATGTAACTCCGGAGGCGCCCGTGGCGAGCACGATTTGCGCGCCCGCGATGGCGGCGCCGCGCTCGGCATTGGTCGGCGCTTCGACGGCCTCTGCCACTGTCCCGAAGCGCGCATGGATCGAATCGCAGGCTGCTTGCACGATGTCGCGCTTACGACCGGTGATCGCCACTTCGGCCCCCTCCCGGGCCAGCAGCACCGCGGCGCGTTGACCAACCGGGCCGGAGCCGCCGAGCACGACGGCGCGCTTGCCGGCGAGAGAGCGGCCGTGCGCGAGCCACGCCACGGCAGCCGAGGCCGTCGTGTTGGAGCCATTACAGTCGAACATCACCGAGACGCGGAACTTGGCAAAGAACTTCTTGCGGACCGCGGCGAGCACCGACTCGCCCTCGACCATGTTGCCGCCGCCAATGAAGATCGCCGTATTTTTTTTGTCTTTGAGGCCCCGGGTGAAGATCGCCCCTTCGACGAGACCGCCGACATTTTTGGCGTTGACGCCGCCGTATGCCGAAATGTGATCGGCGCCGCCGTCATAACCCACGACGTTATCGAAGACCGAGGGGAGGGCGTCCGTATCGAACTGGTAGAGCAGCTTTTTCATTATTCGCGATCATGGGTGGCCTAAATGGCCCTATGATGTCACGAGATTCTGCGGTTTGCCCGCTGCCCAATGTTCGATATTGTCGATCAATTGGTCGGCAAGGAACTGCATGGCGCCGTCCGAGGCCCAAGCGATATGCGGCGTGAGGATGAAATTCGGGCGCCGCACATCGAGCAGCGGGTGTCCATCCTTGGGCGGCTCGACGGTCAGCACGTCGAAGCCGGCGCCGGCGATCAGCCCCTCATCGAGCGCTTGAATCAGCGCCGCCTCGTCGATGAGTCCGCCGCGCGCCGTGTTGATGAGCAAGGCGTTGCGCTTCATTTTTCGAAAGGCGTGGATGTCGATCAGGTTACGCGTGGCCGGCATCAGCGGGCAGTGCAGCGAGATCACATCCGATTGCGCGAGTACCTGATCGTGCGGTGTGAAGGTCACGCCTGCCATCTTCGGCGGCGGATGATCGGCAAACAGCACACGCATGCCGAATGCGCGGCCAATCGCCGCCGTGCTTTGACCTATGGCGCCCTCGCCGATGATGCCGAGCGTGGCGCCGTGCAGATCACCGATGTCGTGCGTGAAGAAGCAGAACTGATCGGATTTGTTCCATACGCCGTTCTCGACATCCTGCCGGTACGCGAGCAGATTGCGCCGTAACGCCAGAATCATCGCGAAGGCGTGTTCAGGCACCGTATGCACTGCGTAGTTGCGGATGTTGGCGACGGCGATGCCGTGTTCCTTGCAATACGGTATGTCCACGACGTCGTAGCCGGTGGCCGCCACGGCGATCATCTTGAGGTGCGGCAGTTGGCGCAAGGTCTCCGCCCGCATCGGCACCTTGTTGACGATGGCGACGGTCGCCTGAGCAAGGCGAGGGACGATCTCGGCCCCGGCGGTCTTTTCATGCTCGGTGTATTGCGCGGCAAAGGAAAACTTGCGGACCTTGGCCTTGAGCGACGCTCGGTCCAGGAATACCACTTGCATCGTCATGCGGCGACGCCGGCTTTCGCTACCCCGGTGTGTTTTGTTGCGCTGACGGGCGAATTGTTGCGCCAGTAGGTCTGCGCGGCGGCCACGCCGCTGCCGGGCTCGAGCTTGGCGCCCGCATCGAGCATTGCCATCTCGGCTCCCGCAATGCCGCCGAGCAGCATGAGTTCGTTCAGATCACCCAGATGGCCGATGCGAAACAATTTGCCGGCGACCTTGGACAGCCCTGCGCCGAGCGCGAGGTTGTAGCGCTTGAAGGCGCGCGCGATAACCTCGGCGCCATTGATGCCGTCGGGCACCATGATGGCGGAGACGGTATCCGAGTACCATTTCGGCGCGGTCGCGCACAGCTTCAGCTTCCACCCGTCGAATACCGCGGCACGAACGCCGCCGGCGAGGTAGCTGTGGCGATGGAAAACGTTCTCCAGCCCTTCCTCGGCCAGCATGGCCAGCGATTCGCGCAGGCCGTACATCATCGGTATCGACGGGGTGTACGGGAAATAGCCCGAGGCGTTGGCAACCACCATATCGCCATAGTCGAAATAGCAGCGCCGCGAGGTGGCGCTCTTGGCAGCTTCGAGCGCCTTCTGGCTGACGCAAGTGACGCCGAGACCCGCAGGCAACATCAGCCCCTTCTGGGAGCCGCTGACGCAGACGTCGACGCCCCAATCATCCATGCG
>PMMB01000165.1:11798-12274 GCA_003165495.1 Gammaproteobacteria bacterium
ACAGCCTTGATCTTGTGCTGCTTGTCCTGCTTAAGCGAGGATAGGTAGCGCTCGACGGGAGCGCCTTCGCCCCAGGGAGTTTCGAGAAGCTCTACTTCGAATCCAAGCCGCGTGCACATGTCTGCCCAGAGATGGCTGAACTGCCCGAAACGGGAGGTCAGGACCTTGTCGCCGGGGTTGAGACAGTTGGTCAGCGCAGCTTCCCAACAACCGGTGCCCGACGATGGAAAGAGGATGGGGCTGGCAGAGGCTGTCTTGAACACGGGTTTCAAGGCGCTCAAGCAGGCGCGAGTCAGTTCAGGGAAGATGGGCGAACGGTGGTCTTCCATCGGCACTGCCATGGCGCGCAGAACGCGGTCGGGCACGTTGGTGGGCCCGGGAACGAAGAGAAAATTGCGACCAGCCATATGATCTCCTTTGATTGCGCGGATTGTGCGACCTTCAGTGAAGTTTAGTTTGACGGCGCTGCCGGCCGA
>PMMB01000165.1:12292-12718 GCA_003165495.1 Gammaproteobacteria bacterium
GATGATATATGAGATATCATAACTTTTGACCGATGGATGGACGGGAGGTGTCGTGATGCGAATTGCCATCGTAGGACAGAGGGACTTCGGTGCAGCGGTTCTCGAGGCATTCCTCGCACGGCGCGACACGGTTGCGGGGGTGTTCTCTGCCCCGGAGAAGCCGGGGGCACCATTCGATCCGCTGCGGCTGGCGGCGGAGCAGCGGCACATCCCGGTCTATCAGTTTGGGTCTCTGAAGACGGAGGAGGCGCGCCAGGCCCTGCGCGCCCTCGACGCTGACCTCGGCGTCATGGCCTATGTCTTGCAGTTCGTGCCGCAGGACTTCGCCACCATTCCGCGCCACGGCATGATTCAGTTCCACCCCTCGCTGCTGCCCCGTTACCGGGGCCCTAGTTCCATCAATTGGCCGATCATCCGCGGCGACAC
>PMMB01000217.1 GCA_003165495.1 Gammaproteobacteria bacterium
TCGATCATCGCGGGAAAATTCAATGATCGCATCCCGCTGCGCGGCAGCGGCGATGAATTCGACAGGCTTTCCGCCGCGATCAACAACATGCTGGATCGAATCTCTACGCTGCTTGATAACCTTCGGCAGGTGTCCAGCGATGTTGCGCATGACCTGCGCACGCCGCTGACGCATTTGCGCAATCGTCTCGAGGAGGCGCGTCAGAAATCCGTCACGACCGACGACTATGCCGCGGTCGTAGCGCGTGCGATCGGCGATACCGATCATCTGCTGGACATATTCTCCGCGCTGCTGCGCATTTCGCAAATAGAATCCGGATCGCGTCTGGCCGCGTTTTCGGCGCTGTCACTGACCGATCTTTTGGAGAAAACCTACGAGATGTACGCGCCCGTGGCCGAGGATGAACACCATGTGCTGCTGCACGACATTCAACAAGGCGTGCGGATTCGCGGCGACGGTGAATTGCTGACGCAAATGTTCAGCAACCTGATCGAAAACGCTATTCGGCACACTCCCTCGGGCACGCGGATCCTGATCCGACTGGGAGTGTCGGGCAACACCGTGGCCGCCTCCATCGAAGACAACGGTCCTGGAATTCCGCCCGGCGAATATGACAAGGTTTTTCGCCGCTTCTATCGGCTCACAAGCAGCCGATCGATGCCCGGCTACGGACTAGGCCTCTCGTTGGTTGCCGCAATTGCCAATTTGCATAACGCGAAAATCGAGCTTAGCGATAGTCATCCGGGCCTGCGTTGCCTAACTTTGTTCGACCATTTGCACTGATGGGTGCGCGGCCCCTGCGCGGAGCTCAGGGTGCATACGAAATGCGATATATGACATTGGCGCCGTCGTCGCTCAGCAGAAGCGATCCGTCCTTGACTTGAGCGGTTGCGACTGGCCGCCCCCAAACGTTGCCGTTGTCGACGATGAAGCCGGTCAGGAAGTCCTCATAGTCGCCTACCGGTTGATCGTTCTTCATGTGCACGCGCACCAGCTTGTAACCCGTGCGAAGGCTGCGATTCCAAGAGCCATGAAACGCGACCAAGGCATCACCCACATAGCTCGCAGGAAATGCCGATTTTCCGGTACTCGCCGTGTAGAAAGTCATGGTGAGCGAGGCCGAATGCGCTTGGTAGAGCACGTCCGGCACCAACGCCTTGCCGCGCAGATCCGGCCGATCGCCCTTCAAACGAGGATCTTCGTTCGAGCCCAGGTAGTACCACGGCCATCCGTAATAACCGCCGCGCCGGACGCGAGTTGAATAGTCGGGTACCAGATCGTCGCCGAGCGCGTCGCGTTCATTGGTCGTGCACCACAATGCGCCCGAAGCCGGCTGCACGGTGAGACCCACGCAGTTACGCAGACCCGTGGCGTAGATCTTCGCAGAGGCGGGAGCGGCCGCATCGAACACCAATACCGCGGCTCTATTGGTCTCCCCACCCCAAGCGGCGCCGAGGCCATGCTCGTTGTCCCACGCTTTGATCTCGTCCGGCGTTTTCTTGGGCATCGATTCGGCGACATTCGATCCGGAACCCACCGACACGATCAGCTGCGTGCCGTCAGGCGAGAAGACAATATCCCGCGTGGAGTGGCCTCCATTGCTGGGCAACTGCGGTATCACCGTCTCCGCCTCGCCGCTGGGCTTTACATCGCCGACGCGATAGGCGTAGCGCGTCACTCGATTTGTCTCGGCAATGTACAGCCACCGCGGATGGTCGGCGTTCGGATAGAACGCGAGGCCAAACGGCTGCTTGAGCCCCTGCAAGTAAACATCGGCGCCCGCCGCGCGTGTTCCGTCAGGGGCCGGGTGCAGCACGGAAATGCGTCCGCCAACGGTCTCGCTGACCAAAACGTCGCCGTTGGCAGCGACCAGCATCTTGCGAGGGCCCTTGAGATTGGTAGCGAAGGGCTCGATATGAAATCCCGGCGGTAATTTGAACGCCGCATTGGCCGGTCGCGCAATCAGCTCGGGCCCATTGCGCGCCGAGGGCGTGGCAAACGCTGCGGGCAAGGTGGCGAGGTCGATGCGGTGTATGCGCCCAGGGGCATCCAGTCTCCAATCCGCCGATAGTTGGCTGGCGGCCGGCACGGGGATGGTCGGTAAGCCGCCGGCCGCGGCGGCTTTCGACGCGGCGTGGGTGACGGATTGAGTACGCGCCAGATTTTGGAAATAGGCGATCAGATTGTCGCGATCCGACTCGTTCGGCACGGCGACGACCATGGCAGAGCCGGGTACGACCGCCGTCGGTGACGCCAGAAATCGCTTTAAGGTAGGTGCGTCCCAGGTCAAATTGGCGGCAGCCAGTGCTCCGGTGTACGAGAACCCAGCAGCGCTCGCCGCATGCCGGCCGTATACCCCGATGAGAGAGGGTCCCTGCTCGCCGCCGTTGTCTCCGGGTTCCGCCGAATGGCAGATACTGCATTGCTGGGTGAACAAAGATTTGCCGGCGGTCGCATCGGCGCCGAGTGCGGGGGCGCTTGCGGCGAGAAGCCCCAAGCCGATTCCGGACCACATCGTGACCAAAGTTCGTCTCATACTCGCCTCCTAGGATTGCGTTCGCGCCCGTGATCTATTATCGCGCCGGGCGCGACGTCTCTTTCTTATACGATTTGAGAATCGAGGCCAAGAGACCGGGAAAACGCGTCTCCAATTCCGAGGCGCGCACGCGGCTCGAAAGGTCCACGCCTCGGCGTTCGCTCACGATCAAACCCGCTTCTCGAAGAATGCGGTAGTGCTGCGAGCAGGTCGATTTCGGCATGGCGAGTTTGAGCTTCAGCGTCGTCTGTGTGCAATTCATGCCGGCCGGGGACTTCAACAGCTTGTTGACTATCCCCAAGCGCACGGGATCGGAGAGGGCATGCAAAATGCCGGCAACCGTCACGGCGTCTATGTGCGGATGTGTGAGAGGGCGCGCCATACCTGCGAGGATAACGCAAAACTTGCATTCGTCATACTTCTATAGTTCAATAATACGGAACTAAGCGGCGCCCTGAGCACGCTCGCCGCCGCATCAATTCGGAACCAATTATGACCACGTTATTCGATCCAATCAGAGTCGGCGATCTTAAGCTTCCGAACCGCATCATCATGGCGCCGCTGACGCGCAGCCGCGCCGGCACCAGCCGCATCGCCAATCGTTTGATGGCCGAGTACTACGCGCAACGCGCCTCCGCCGGGCTCATTCTGTCGGAAGCCACGGTGGTTTCACCGATGGGGATCGGCTACGCCGGTACTCCGGGCATCTGGTCGCCGGAACAAGTCGAAGGGTGGAAGCTCACGACGCGAGCCGTGCATGAAGCGGGCGGGCGGATGTTTTTGCAGCTGTGGCATGTGGGCCGGGTTTCCGATCCGAGTTTCCTGAACGGCGCGCTCCCGGTGGCGCCGAGCGCCGTCGCCGCCAAAGGCAATATCAGCCTGGTTCGTCCGCCGACGCCCTTCGTTACGCCGCGCGCGCTCGATCGCAAGGAGATTCCGGGCATCATCGAGGCCTTTCGCAAAGGTGCCCTGAACGCGCAGCTTGCCGGTTTCGACGGCGTCGAACTGCACGGTGCCAACGGCTATTTGCTGGATCAGTTTCTGCAGGACAGCACTAATTTACGCACCGACGACTATGGCGGTTCGCTCGAGAACCGCGCCCGGCTGATGCTGGAAGTGGCCGATGCAGCCATATCCGTCTGGGGCGCCGGGCGAGTCGGTGTGCATCTTGCGCCGCGCGGCGATGCGCATTCGATGGGCGATTCAGATTTGGCGCGGACCTTCGAGTATGTCGCCCGCCGGCTCGGCGAGCGCAAAATCGCTTTCATCTGCGCACGGGAATACACCGGTCCCGACCGCCTCGGTCCGAAGCTCAAAGCGGCGTTCGGCGGCGTTTATATCGCGAACGAAAAGTTCACGTACGAGACCGCCGAGCAAGCGGTTGAATCCGGCGACGCCGATGCCGTGGCGTTCGGCAAGCTCTTTATCGCCAATCCTGATCTTCCACAGCGATTTGCGTTGCGGGAGCCACTCAATGAACCGAAAGTGCCGGAGTTCTATGCCGGCGGTGCGCAGGGCTACACGGATTATCCGAGCCTGTCGCTTAGCCGTCAGAGCCCCGATTTGAACAGCAGCCACGCGCGCGTGAATGCGCGCGTTTCATCCGGGGTGTAGACCCTCTGTAGCTCGAAACGGCTTCGAATCGCCGGCGGCGGATAGATAATAGTATTGCCGCGAACCGCAGGCTCGAGAAACGGTACCGCCGCCGCATTCGCGGTGGCGAAGCCGATAAAGCGCGTGACCGAGGCGGAGATCTCGGGCCGCATGACGAAATTGATGAACGCGAGAGCCGCGGTCGGATTCGGCGAGTCGGCCGGGATGACCATGTTGTCGATGTAAAAGGGCACCATTTCTCGGGTGAACGCGTACTCGATTTTTACGTTGCCATGGGACTCGTTCACCATTCGGCGTGCGACCATGGCATCGCCGGAATAACCGATGGCCAGACACAGTTCACCCTCGGCGAGTTGTTGATAGTAGCCCACGGTGGAAATTCGCCGCACATACGGCTGAACCTCTTGCAGCTTTGCCATCACGGCGTCGAGGTCCGCCTTGTTGGCCGAGAGCCGTGGTTGCCTAAGATAGCGCGACACCATGGGTAAGACATCGCCCCATGAGTCGAGCATGCTGATTCCGCAACCGGCAAATTTGGCGGCGACGTCCTTCTTGAGGATCATGTCGAGGCTGTCGAGAGGCGCGTTCGGCATGATCGCTTTGATCTTATCGCTGTTGTATAGGAGCCCGGTCGTTCCCCACATCCACGGCATGGCATATAGGTTGCCCGGATCGACGGATTTCAACAGCTGCATGATTTGCGGGTCGGCATTTCGCGCATTGGGAAGGCTCGCCTGGTCGAGTTTCTTCCAGAAGCCCTTCGGAATTTCGCGCGCGAGTTCCGGCGATGCGTTCATGGTGACGATATCGTAGTTCGAGTGGCCGACGGACAAGATGGTCTCAGCCGTCTCCGGGGAATCGAGCACCGCGTAGTTGACGTGGATTCCCGTTTCGGTTTGGAACTTGGCGATCAGGGAGGCCGGAAAGTACTCGGACCATGCGTAGATGTTCAGGACTTTCGCGCGGTCCGCCGCGACGGCGCAGGTCATCCCGAGCCAGAGACTGATGCCGGCCGCCGTAATGCGAGCGGCTTTGCTTCGCGCCCTCATGTTCATACCGCCGTAGAATGCAATTCACCCGATGATACAGGTGCGAGGACTAGACAAGGCGGCAAATCAGGTGTTGATCCCGCGTTCCGGGCGACGCAAGCTGTCGGCGGATGCAGACGAACGAAGCAGCTCGCGTTTATATTTCCCTTTTGTGTCAAACTTTTCCGCGGCGGGTCAGTCTCTCTCAAGATACTGGATGGCAAAGGGAGATAACGGATGTCTTCACGTTTCTTCGCAATCGGCACTCTGGTTGCATTGACGGCGATGGCGGCGGTCGCGGCCGTTGCAACGTTGCGGCATCCGCACTTGCGACCAAGCGTGGCGCCCGGAACTGCGCCTCTGCACGCATTCGGCAGCCGCAGCACTCAGCAGCGTCAGAGTGCGGCTGGCGCAAAATTCGATGGCGCGCTCGCGGATTTGACGCGTCACGCGGCTCTGGTGCGTCCCAACCACGCCATCGAGGACCTAACATCTTTGGCGCCGGCGGTACGCTTCAAGCAAACCGCGTCGGACGCGGCGCCGCTGGTGCTCATCGATGCGGTTACCCGCGGTGATCCGCAGCAATTGAAAGCGGCGCTTGTCGCATTGGGTCTGCAGCATCCTGCGGTGTACTCGAACGATGTCGGCGGCTGGTTGCCGGTGTCGCAGCTCGATGCCGCAACCGCCAACGCCGAAGTTCATTCCATACGTGCCGCCATGCCGCGCACGCGCACCGGCGCGGTGACCTCCCAGGGCGATTTCGTGCAACACAGCGATGTGGTGCGTTCGGTCCATTCGCTCACCGGTGCCGGCGTCACCGTGGGCGTGCTCTCTGACAGCTATGACTGCTATCCCGTGTATGCGGCGAATAATGTGCCGGCCGGCGGGTTCGCGGGCTACGCCAACAATGGTTTTCTAGCCACTGCGGCCACTGACGTTTCGACCGGCGATCTGCCGTCGAATGTCAATGTGCTCGAGGAGGCGGAAGCGGGACAGGGCGGCTGCATGGCTTACGGTGCACCGACCCAGCTACCTTTCGGCGATGAGGGCCGCGCAATGCTGCAGATCGTGCATGACGTCGCACCGGGCGCGAGTCTCGCCTTCTACACCGCAGAGAACAGCGAGGCCGATTTCGCAAACGGCATAGGCAAACTGGCCGCCTCGGTCGCTGCGGGCGGCGCGGGCGCCAAGGTCATCGCCGACGACGTGGGCTATTTCGACGAGCCGTTTTTCCAGGATGGCATCGTGGCGCAGGCGATCGATGCGGTGGAAGCGAATGGGGTGGCGTATTTTTCTGCCGCGGGTAACGACGGAACGCTGGCGTACGACAACACCGCACCGAGTTTTGCCACGGTGTCGACGACTGTGCCAAATGCCGGTGAGCACTTATTGAATTTCGATGCATCGGGTGCAACGACGACTACGTCCTTACCGGTCACCATCGCCCCGCTCGTGCCGGGCGAATTCGTCGCCATCGTGGTCGAGTGGGATCAACCTTACGTCACGGGCGCGCCCAACAGCGGCGGTGCGACCAGTCATATCGATGTGTGCATCACCGGCGCGTCCGGCACGGATGAGATCATCGACTACGCCGGTAACTCGGCGACCTGTTCCGGCCCGAATGCGACGGGCGCGGATTCCTATCAAGTCATGATCGTCGCCAATCCGGCGAATGCCAGCGGCAACACCGCCGCGGAGACGTTGAACATCCAAGTCGGACTCGCGGGCGCCACCATCGCGCCCGGGCGCATCAAAGTCGCTGTCGAGGATGACGGAGCGGGTAGCACCATCAATGCCTTCCAGACCAACAGCGCGACTCTTCAAGGACATCCCGGCGCCAGTGGTGCCGCGGCCGTCGGCGTCGCGTTTTACTTCGATACGCCGACTTGCGGCACCACCCCGGCGCAGCTCGAGAGTTATTCGTCAACAGGTGGCGCGCCGATTTTGTTCGATGTTTCCGGCACTCGGCTTGCAACAGCAGTGCTTCGTCAGAAACCCGACTTCGCCGGTCCGGACGGCGGCAACGATACGTTCTTGGGCTATACACTGGCGAGCCAAGGCATCACGGGCGCCAATGGATTGCTCAACACAACGATTGCTGCTTGCCAGAACCACCCGAGTTATCCCAATTTCTTCGGTACGTCGGCCGCGACTCCGCACGTCGCCAGTATCGCGGCGCTGATGCTGCAGGCGAATCCGGCGGTCACGCCGGCGGAAATCTATCTGGCGTTGCGCACCAGTGCTTTGCCGATGGCTACCCCGTCGCCGAATGTCGATTCCGGTTATGGGTTCGTGCAGGCAGACGCGGCGTTTGCGCTCATCCCGCAAGTAGCGCCCCCCGCACCCACGCTGACGTTGGCTGCTTCTTCGATTGTAGTCGGTGGCTCGACCGCGATTACCTGGTCTTCGGCCAATGCGGCGAGCTGCACGGCGTCGGGCAGTTGGAGCGGGGCGCTTGCAACCAGTGGTACGCAGACCCTGACACCCACCGCAACGGGTACTGATACCTATACATTGATGTGTGCAAACACTGTGGGACCATCGGCGGCAAGCTCGGTCAACTTGACCGTCACTGCCGCGCCGAGCTCCGGCGGCGGCGGCGGAGGCGGCCTCGATGTTTCGGCATTGCTTGGTCTCGCGGGTATCTGGGTCGCGCGGAGTCGTCGTTTCCGAGCGCGCGAAATCGCGAAGGAATCGTCGGAGCGAGCGTGCTAACCTAGTCGCGTGGAATGCATAATACGTCGAAGGAAATTGATTCGATGGGGCCGGTTTAGCAGCGCGGCCGCAGCCTTCATCGGCCTTCTGGCATTCGCGAGCGCGGAGCCCGCGCAGGCCACGGTGTATACGCTCCCGAGCCCTGACGCGACCGTGGTTGGCGAGGACCAGACGGTCGAGACGGTTTATGCAGACACGCTGTACGATCTTGCAAGAAAGTTCAGCTTAGGGTCCGAGGAACTGATTCGAGTCAATCCGGGCGTCGACCCCTGGCTGCCGGGCGCCGGCAAGAAACTCATCGTTCCGGGCCGTCATATTCTGCCGCCCGGAGCGCGTGAGGGAATTGTCGTCAATTTGCCCGAGCATCGGCTCTATTACTATCCGAAGCCGAAGCGCGGCGGTCCCATCGAGGTCATCACCTACCCGGTCAGCATCGGCAAGATGGATTGGCAGACGCCGCTCGGGCCTACCCGCGTGATCGGGAAGCAGAAGAATCCCACGTGGTATCCGCCGGAATCGGTTCGCAAGGAACATGCCGAAGCGGGCGATCCCCTGCCGGCGTCCGTGCCGTCGGGTCCGGATAATCCACTCGGACTATTTGCCATGCGTTTGGCGGTAGGGAACGGCACCTACTTGATCCACGGCACGAATAACCCGATCGCTGTCGGACTTGCGGTGACGCATGGCTGCATCCGCATGTATCCCGACGATGTCGCCGCTCTGTTTCCGCTGATTGCGGTGGGCACACAGGTGCGCCTCATCAACGAGCCGATCAAAGTCGCTTGGGTCGCCGGCGAGCTATTGTTGGAAGCGCACCCACCCGTTGATGCGCAGGGGCAAAGCTTTGAACCCGACATCGATCAATTCACCGAAATGCTGCGCGCGTCGGTAGGCGACACCACGGTTGCGATTAACTGGGACTACGCGCGCGAGGTTCTTCAGAAAGCTGACGGCGTGATCGCTACGGTGGCGCTCGAAGCCGATAATCCCAACTTGCCGGCCCCCGAACCCGCGCCGGTACCCGCTGCCGAGCCCGCACCCGGTACCGTTCCTGCTGTGCCGTCGACGCAGTCGACCTCTACACGGTAGGTCTTCAGGAGGGCTGCTAAGCGCTGCAGCTCGAATCCGCGTGCACGCTCACCGAGGCGGCATTGCTGACCATCGTGTTCGCATGACCGCATCTGCGAAACGCCGCATCAGCGCTGGTGGCAGTCCACGATACATGAGCTTTGCCGGTGGCGTCCCCGACCAGGGAGATTGGCACCGATGTGAAGCCATTGATTCGCGCATTGCTGAGAACCACCCGTTCCGGGCTGGTATTCATATCGTAAACGGTAACCACGATATCCTCAGTTCCGTCGTTGGTGATTTTGACCTCGACGCCCTCGCCGCCGCGCGCTGAGCCCGCAAAAAGCAGCGGCAAGCAGCTCGCAATCAAAGCGGCTCCTATATGACTACCCATTTGTCGCCCCTCTCGGCAAGAACCGGTAAAGCGCGAAATTCGCCGCAATTCAAGCTACGCGCGGCGAGCGTACAGCGGCAGTCGCCGGGGGCGGATTCGGGTGTGGGAGATTGCTTACGTTGTACCTATTCGTCCGACTACAGCCATATTTTCCTGATACCTTCATTGTGCAGACCAGCAATGTAACGGTGTTATGGCCACCCATCCATCAACCGGCGAATCTACCCGAGCGGCGCGCCATCCGGCACAGCCCGGTCGATGGGCCATGTTGAGCGCGTTGGGCGTTGTTTTTGGGGATCTTGGCACCAGTCCGCTGTACACCCTGCAAACCGTGGTGCAGGCCACCGGCGGACGATTCACCCCGCATAGCGCGCTCGGCATTCTCTCGCTGATTGTTTGGACCTTGATCATCACGATCTCGATCAAGTACTGCCTGTTCGTCATGCGGGCCGACAATCGCGGTGAAGGCGGAATCCTGGCGTTGATGTCGCTCATCGGTGCGAATGGCTTTACGCCCGGATTGAAGGTATTGACGGCGATGGGATTACTTGGCGCCGCTCTGATCTATGGCGACGGAGTCATCACACCGGCGATTTCGGTCTTGAGCGCGCTCGAAGGCGTCAACGTGGTGACGAGCNNGCTTTGGTTCATCGTGATTGCAACGCTGGGTCTCGTGTCGATCGCGCGCCATCCGGGCGTCGTCGCGGCCCTCGATCCGCGGTACGCCGTTCGGTTCATGGTCCACTCGGGGCGTGCCGGCTTTTGGGTGCTCGGCGGCGTGTTTCTGTGCATCACGGGCGGCGAAGCGCTGTATGCCGATATGGGTCATTTCGGCAAGGGTCCGATCCGTTGCTCCTGGTACGGCATCGTGTTGCCGTCCTTGCTTCTCAGCTACGCCGGACAGACTGCATTCTTGATCGACAAAGGAACGGTCACGGGCAATCCCTTCTTTCAAATTGCACCGTCTTGGTCGATCTATCCTCTCGTGGTGCTTGCAACTCTGGCCACTATCATCGCCAGCCAGGCCGTCATCACGGGTTCATTCTCCATGACCCGGCAAGCGATGCAGCTCGGCTGGCTGCCGGGCGTCGCAATCCGACAGACGTCGGATCGAATCTATGGCCAGATCTATGTTCCCGCGGTCAATTGGCTGCTGATGATAGCGACGATCGCAACGACGGTCGCATTCGGCAGCTCGGATCGGCTTGCCGGCGCCTACGGTACCGCCGTGTCAACCACCATGCTGCTGACCACTGTCTTGCTGTACCGGGCCATGCGCGATGTGTGGCGGTGGCCCATCGCCGTCGTGATTGCCGTCGGCGGTGTTTTCCTCGTCGTGGATGGAAGTTTTTTCCTCGCGAATCTTCTGAAGATCGCGGACGGCGGTTGGCTGCCCTTGAGTTTCGCGGCGGTATTGTTCGTGATCATGATCACATGGCGGACCGGCACCGACGCCATTCGCGCGACGCTGGTGCAGCCGCCGCAAGCCGCGGAGCGGTTTTTGTCCGATCTCAAAAGCGGGGTGATCCCTCGGGTGGAAGGCACCACGGTATTCTTGACGAGAAGCACGCAGAAGGTATCCGGACTCATCATGGCGCATGTACGTTTCGCCGGAGTTCTGCCGAAGCATGCCATCGCTCTCAGCGTCGTATTCGAGAACACTCCGCGCATTACCGGTCCGAAGTGCACTGTCGTGGACAATGTAGGCGAAGGCCTATGGCATGTGGCGGCACGCTTTGGATTTTTCGAAATTCCGGATTTGCGGCAGGCTCTCGATCAAGTTCACGGCCTCGACGCCGCGGTCGATTTCGACAACGCCATTTTCGTCGGGACCCGGGATCTCGTCGTACACAAACGTAAAAACGCCGTCCTGAGTGGCTGGCGCTTGGCGCTGTTTGCGTTTCTCTACCGCAACTCGGTGAAAGTGGTCGATCGGTTCAATCTGGCGCCGGAAAATGTGATCGAGATTGCCAGGCAAATTGAGATCTAAACAGCCGCGTTGTTTCCTATGTCAATGGCGGGGAGAACGCGGCCTCGTGCGTCGCCAAAACCGATTCGTACCGCACCGGGGCTTTCGCACCAGCCGCGAAAGATGACCGTGTCGCCGTCCTCCAGAAAGGTGCGGTATTCGTCTCGACCAATCTGAATCGGCTGGCTGCCGCCCACGCTGAGCTCCAGCAGCGACCCGGCTTCTCCGGGCGTCGGTCCTGACTGAGTGCCGGTTCCGAGCAAATCGCCGGCGCGCAAATCACAGCCATTGATGGTGTGGTGCGCGACGAGCTGCGCGATCGTCCAATACGCATGTCGAAACGTGGTCGACGAGAGGCGGTGCGGCGGCTCGTGTCGTGCGCGCATGGCTGCACTTTGAATCAGTGCGTCGAGCCGAATATCGATCGCCCCCGCATCGCGGTTCGACGATGAGTTCAGATACGGCAAGGGTGCAGCGGCCCCTTCGGGTCGCACGTATGGAACGCGAAACGGAGCCAGCGCCTGCAGCGTGACGATCCAGGGTGAAATCGTAGTCGCGAAATTCTTCGCCAAGAACGGACCCAGAGGTTGGTATTCCCAGGCTTGTAAATCGCGCGCCGACCAGTCATTGAGCAGGCACATGCCGAAGATGTGTGCCTCAGCGTCCGCCATCGGAATGGGCGTTCCACGCGAGTTGCCGCCGCCGATGAAAACTCCGAGTTCGAGTTCGTAGTCCAGCCGCTTGCTGGGGCCGACGTCGGGTTGTGCCGCCCCTGGCGGGAGCCGCTGCCCCTGGGGTCTGTGGAACGTCTGACCGGACACTTCGATGGAGGAACTTCGGCCATGGTACCCGATAGGGATCCATTGGTAGTTCGGCAGCAAGGGATTGTCCGGCCGCATCATTCGCCCGACCGCCGTGGCGTGATGGATCGACGTGTAGAAATCGGTGTAGTCGCCGATTTGCGCGGGCAATGAATATTGCGCGTCGCTTTGCGCCACCAGACAACTTCGTAGCGCGGCCTGCTGGCTCGATCCCTCCAGCAGGCCCTCGAACAGGGCGCGGCGCACGGCGCTCGAGACCCTGGGCCCTAGGTGCATCAGCGAGTTGAGCGACGACAACCCGCCGGCGCGAATCCCTTGTGCAGCCTGCGACTGGAACGCTCCCATCTTGGCAAGTGCGGCGAGATCGATGATCTGATCTCCGATCGCCACACCGCCGCGAAATTCTTCCGCGGAATCGCCGCGACGGAACACGGCGAAGGGTAAATTTTGGATGGGAAATTCGCAGTCGAGCTGATTGGCCGACTCCACCCAGCTGCGCGCCCGCGGATCGTGCGTCTCATCCAGTAGGGTGGGGTTGGTCACGGACGAGTCGGGTCGAAGCGCCTTTTCAGATCGAGCCAATAGGACATGTAATCATGTTGCAGCGGCGGCAATCCGTGCAGTGCGGCGCGCGTCGGCTTGATCACCAGCCGTGTCTCGAACATGAACGCCATCGTGTCGGTGATATGCGTCGGTACCGAGGTGTCCGCCGCAATGGCCTTATCGAAGGTTGCCGCATCCGGACCGTGTCCGCTCATGCAGTTATGCAAGGAGGCGCCCCCCGGCACGAAGCCGGTACTCTTGGCATCGTATACCCCGGATATCAAGCCCATGAACTCATTGGCCACGTTGCGATGAAACCACGGTGGCCGGAAGGTATTCTCCATCGTCAGCCAGCGCGGCGGGAAAACCACGAAATCGATGTTGCCCGTGCCCAGCGTCTCGCTCGGCGAATGCAGGACCAAAAAAATTGAAGGATCGGGATGATCGTACGAAATCGAACCCATGGTGTTGAAGCGCCGCAGGTCGTATTTATAAGGAGCGTAGTTGCCGTGCCATGCGACGACATCGAGCGGCGAATGGTCCATGTGTGCGACCCACAGCCGGCTCAGGAATTTGCCTACCAGTTCGCATCCAACGTCGAGATCTTCGTAGCGCGCGCGAGGCGTCTGGAAATCCCGCGGGTTGGCGAGCCCGTTCGAGCCAATGGGTCCGAGATCCGGCAGCTTGAACGGGGCGCCGAAATTCTCACAGATATAACCGCGCACGACGCCCGAGGTTAAGTCGACGCGAAACCTCAAGCCGCGCGGAATGACGGCAATCTCTTGTGGCTCTACCTGAAGTCGTCCGAGTTCCGTGTCGAGAGTCAGCGTGCCAAGCTGCGGCACGATGAGCATCTCGCCATCGGCGCTGTAGAAGAATCGCCGCCGCATCGATTGATTGGCGGCATACAAATAGATCGCACACCCCGAATGAACTTCCGGCGATCCATTCCCGGCCACCGGCACGAGACCGTCGACGAAATCGGTCGGTGCGGCAGGCAGCGGCAACGGATCCCACCGCAGCTGGTTCGGCGACATTGGCACATCCATCGACGGCTCGTCGAAGCGGGGGTCTTCGAGGTGCTGAAACGGCGGGTGCGTTACCGAGGGACGAATGCGGTACAGCCACGAGCGGCGGTTGGCATGCCGTGGCGCGGTGAATGCGGTACCGGAGAATTGCTCCGCATACAATCCATACGGACAGCGCTGCGGCGAATTGCGCCCCAGCGGCAGCGCTCCGGGCAGCGCTTCGGTGGCAAACTCATTGCCGAAGCCGCTTTGGTAT
>PMMB01000187.1 GCA_003165495.1 Gammaproteobacteria bacterium
GCGCTGCTGCGCGAGTGGCAACCGGCCCTGGTCGTGGTCGGCCTGCCATATAATGTGGACGGTTCCGACAGCGCCATGACGAGCGACGCTCGCGGCTTCGCGGACGATCTGACGCGGCGCTATCTGCTGCAAGTTGTGCTCGTCGACGAGCGTTATTCGTCGAAGGAAGCCGAAGCACTGCTCAAGTCGGCACGCGAGTCCGGCCTGCGGCGGCGGCGCATTGTCAAAGCCGATGTCGACGCGGCGGCGGCTTGCGTCGTCTTGGAACGTTGGTTTACCGAAGAAACATGAGGCGCAAATGCGTTCACAACAAGACAGCGCCGGGGGCCTGCGCCACCTCATCACGCTCGACGGTCTGGCCCGCGACGCGTTGACGGCGATTCTCGATCGCGCGGAATCCTACCGCCGCCTTCCGGGGCAACCTGCCTATGAAGGCCGCGAACTCGCCGGCGTTACCCTCGCTAATTTATTCTTCGAACCGAGCACCCGGACCCGCGCCTCGTTTGACCTCGCCAGCCGTCGCTTGGGCGCACACGTGCTCAACCTGGACCTGCACTCAAGTTCGCGCGCCAAGGGCGAGAGCATGTTGGACACGATCTATACGCTCGAGGCCATGAACACCGATGTGTTCGTGATCCGCGATTCGGAGGCGGGCATGCCCGAATTCTTGATCGACCACGTCGCCCCGCACGTGTCGGTGATCAGCGCGGGCGAGGCGCACCTATCGCATCCGACTCAAGGGTTGCTCGACGTCCTGACCATTCGTACCCACAAGCGCCGCTTCGCCGGGCTCAAAGTAGCCATCGTCGGCGACATCAAACACTCGCGCGTCGCGAGGTCCGCCCATCAGGCGCTGACTACGCTCGGGACGACGGATCTGCGTGTGGTGGCGCCGGAAGCGCTATTACCGGCGGAAGGCGAATTTCGCGGCGCGCTGCGCTTCACTCGTATCGAGGACGGCATTGCCGGTGCCGACGTGGTGATGATGCTGCGCATTCAAAAAGAACGCATGGCGCAAAGTGCATCTCTCGACGAAGCCGCTTATTTCCGCGATTTTGGTTTGGACGCCAAGCGCCTGAAATTGGCCGCACCCAGCGTGCTCGTCATGCATCCAGGGCCGATGAACCGCGGCGTCGAAATCGCATCGGACGTGGCGGACGGGCCGCGTTCGGTCATTCGCGAACAGGTGAACAACGGTGTCGCAGTCCGCATGGCGGTGCTGGCGTCGATTGCCGCCACTCTCACGAGGCATCGCAGACCTCTGTAGGGCGCGACTCGCCGGACTCTCACGCGGCGGTATTGCCGCCATCGACCAACCAGGCGGCGCCGGTGACGTAGCTCGCGGCATCGGATGCGAGAAAGGCAACGACCTTGGCGATCTCGGTCGGTCGGCCGACTCTCCCCAGGGGAAAGGCCGCGCCCTTACGTGCCAGGCCGGCGGCGATCTCCTCGCCGCCCGCTTGGATGCCCTCCAGCAACATCGGCGTCTCGACATCGCCGGGGCACACTGCGTTGACCCGAATGCCCTGGCGTCCGTGGTCCAAGGCCATCGCCTTGGTGAGCTGCAACACCGCCCCCTTCGACGCACAGTAAACTGCTTCGCGACAGCCTGCGACCACCGCAAAGTCGGACGCGATGTTGACGATATTGCCTTTGCCGACGGTCACCATGTGCCTGAGAGCCGCGCGCGAACAGCGCATGAGCGCCGTCACATTCACGTCCATCACGCGCGCCCAATCATCGTCGCTGGTTTCGAGAATACTGCCGCGGTGGGCGACGCCGGCATTGTTGATGAGGATGTCCAGGCCACCGAGGTTCGCCAATGTCTCGGCAACCACGCGATCGGGAAAGGCGGGGTCGGCGATGTCGCCCGCAAGAAATCGGGCGCCAAGTTCGTTTGCGAGCGCCGCGCCGGCCGTTTGATTGCGGCCCGTCAGCATCAGGGCGGCGCCCGAGGCTGCCATCTCTCGCGCTATGGCGAGACCGATACCCGAGGTCGCGCCGGTAACCAATGCAGTTCTTCCCGTTAGGTCCCACATCGTGAATTCACCATCCCTTAAGGGCGCTCAAACTCGCGGCCTCCATAGAGCGTCGCACAAATCCCGCTATTTTGCCGCTCGTCCCTCTGCCGCACTCGTTGCCATGCGCCTATTTATATATTATCATCCAGATAATATAACAAATTATCGCCACTCATCTAGCCGAGGGAACGCTATGAAACATGGGGAAAACGCGATGTCTGTCCGAAATCGGGTTACGCCGTTGCTCGGGCTGATTGCGGTCTGCGGCATTGCAATGCACGCCGCCGACGCGCCTGCGGCGGACGCCGCGGCGGCGGCGGGGTCCGAAACGGACACTCTGGAAACCATTACCGTCTCTGCGCGCAAGCGTGACGAATCGCTGGCCACCGTGCCGGTCAGCATCACCGTGTTCACGGGCGAGACCCTGGAGAACTACAACATCCAATCCTTTACCGATTACGCGACCAAGACACCCAACGTGTCCTTCAGCTATGGCGGCGGTCCCACCGGCATCGCCGACGCCCGGACGGTGGCCATCCGAGGCATCACCGGCCAAAACCTGTTCGGCACGGCGGGAGCCACGGGCTTCTATATCGACGATACACCCGTCCCGGGTTCGGTCGATCCGCGAGTGCTGGACATCGACAATATCGAGGTATTGAAGGGCCCTCAGGGGACGCTGTTCGGAGAGAGCTCCCTCGGCGGGAACGTCCGGCTGATAACCAAGAAACCCAATCTGCAGAAGAACGAATTCAGCTTCACCACGCAAGCCGGCTATACCTCCGGCGGCGGCAGCGCCGACGGCGGTGGCAGCATCATCGGCAACCTTGTTCTCGTACCGGACACGCTGGCACTTCGCAGCGTGCTGTTTTTCAACCACGACGCGGGCTATCTCACGCGCACCTATCCCGATCCCGCGAGCCCGGCAGTCGCCGATCCCTTCCTCTCGGTGCCCCGCACCAGTGTCGGCAATCAAGGGGCGGTGAGCACCTTTGGCGGCTCCCTGGCGGCGCTTCTGAAAGTGACTGACAATTTCGAGGCCACTCTGCGCATCATGTTTCAAAATACCGCCGACCATGGGTTTCCAGCGGCCTTCGCGCCCTTACCCTCCTTCACGCCGGTGTACACGCTGGATCGGGCCTTCGATGTTCAGCCGCGCGCCTCCGACGTCTGGGCCCTGCCATCGCTCGACCTCAAGTACACCGGACAGGGCTGGTCGTTCATCTCCTCGACCAGCTTTTTCTATCGCCACACGGAGGATATCGAGGACTCGACCTACGGCACGCAGCAGATCTTGACCGGCTACTACCAAGTCAGCGGCCTTCCCAGCCAGCCCTATCTCTGGCACGGGGAGCACTATCACGATCAGCTCACCGAAGAAATGCGCGTGGCTTTCGATCCCACGCATAACCTCAGCGGCACGGTCGGCGCGTTTTACTCGCGAACGCACACCAAATTCTTCATCCCGCCGATCTACGCCACCGGTCTGGAGGCAGCCACGGTCAATAACACCGTTGTCGGTCCTTGGCCGAACGAAGAGCTCTGGACGCAGACAAATCCCGCCATTCAGAAAGACACCTCGGTATTCGGCGAGCTGTACTACAAGTTCCTCGATCGGTTTACCTTGACCGCCGGGGCGCGGCGCTACTGGCTCTCGCAGGAAACCGACTTCACGGCCGATGGCTTCCAGAATTTCGGGGCAACCGCGAGCGACCCGCAACACAACAGTGAATCCGGCACCGACCCGAAAGTGGGTCTGTCCTACCAGGCCACCGATGACACCATGGTCTATGCATCCGCCTCCAAGGGATTTAGGGCCGGCGGCGCCCAGGCCTATGCGCCTTTCTGCTCTTTGACGGGTCTACCGGTGACGGACATCACCCAGTTGAAGTCGGACACTCTGTGGAGCTACGAGCTGGGCACCAAGGTGCAACTACCGCACCCGGGTCTCTTGGTGTCGGCCGCCGCATTCCACATCGACTGGAAGAACCTGCAGCAGCAGGTCGCTCTCCCCTGCGGCTACTATTTCGATATCAACGGCGGCGCCGCGACCATCAACGGCGCCGAGGTCGAGATCGACGGTCACCTGTCGAGGGAATTGCAACTGCGCTTCGGCGCAGGCTATGAGAAAACCAAAATCACAGACCCGGGTGCCCTTGGCCTTCCGGGCATCGGCATCGAAGCGGGTTCGCGCGTTCTGGGAACCCCGGCCTGGAACGTCTCGATCGGCGCTGTTTATACCCAGCCGCTCACCAGCAGCATCGACGGATTCGTTTCGGCCGACTACAGCTATACCGGCGACAGCGTGGCGCTGCTCAACGGCGGCGCCGGCGCCGAGTCGACGCGGCCAAGTTATTCGCTGGCCAATGCGCGGTTCGGCATCAATCACAAGCAATCGGAAGTCTCGCTCAACGTTCACAACCTCACCAACGCCAAACCCAACCTCGGGGATATCGGCTACGTGGGCTACGCGCAATTCAACGCGGCCGGCACAGTCATTCCCCAGGTTGCGACCCTGCAGCCTCTGACGGTGATATTGCAGTACAAGCAGAGTTTCTAGGGGTTAGGCGCGGCGATGCGGTCGATCCGCATCAAGGGCCGCCCCATTTGAATGCGGCCGCCCTCGTGCACCTCTTCACACAGCGATACGCCTGGCGGCGCAACCACGATGATGGTGGAGCCATGCTCGAACCAGCCCATTTCTTCCCCCCTGCGTAACTTGAAGTCGCAGGGGATGACATGGGGCCCGCGGTAGCGCAGATGCAGCGGCACGTCGAGAAATCGTAGACGCATGCTCGCGACCAATATCGCCGCCACGGGCACGAGCGTAATCATTGCGCCCGACTGCGGTAATCGGCAGCGAATGACCGCCCGTTCGTTCTTGCAGAACAATCTCTCGATGCGTTTCAGCGCAATCGGATTCACGTTCCAGGTATCGCCGGAAATGTAATTGACTTGTTCCACTCGGCAATCGGCGGGAGCATGGAAGCGGTGATACATGCTTGAGGTCAGGCGCAGCGTCGCATATTGCCCGCCTTGGTAGTAACGCACGAGCTCCGCATCGCCCAAAAGGTCCAGGAGCGGGTAAGGAAACCCCTTCGCCTGCAGCACAGACCCTTCAGTCACCTTTCCGCAGGCACCGACCAGCGCGTCGCAGGGGCTCACCAAGCGGCGCGGGTCC
>PMMB01000145.1 GCA_003165495.1 Gammaproteobacteria bacterium
GAATTCCGGGTACGCGATCCAGTGTTCGTCGATCAGGCGCATCCAGTGCCAACGAAACGCCTTGCGTCGCTGGCGCCGGCGCGCACTGATATAAACGACGCGCGCGCCCAATCGCCGCGCCGCGCGCAGCTGCGCCGTGCGCCCCGCGTTGTCGAATATCACGACGTTGGGCCGCCACTTTTCGAGCAACTCGACGACGGCCGCGGAATGAAATGTCGGTGACGAGGCCAACAAGGTCTTAGGGAACGGCGCATCGGCCGCATACGGAGCTTCGCGGCTCAAAACGAAGTGGATGGCGGCGCCCTGCCAGCGCCGGCTCGCGGCACGCGCTATCGCCAGGGAGCGCGCGTATTCGCCCATGCCATAAGTACCCGAGACCGGAACGAACAGAATTCGCGGCGCCTGTTGCGGGGTGTCAACCAAAGGCAGTGAACCAGCGATCCAACACCAACAAGTACCAGGCTCTGCGAAATTCGCTGTCCACCGGACGCTGCAACACGCCGCGATCCATGAGGCGCCGTACTGCCTCGCGCAACAGCTGCGGATGGCGCCGCAGCCAACGATGCACCGGAAGACCAAACCCGGATTTCGGTTGATCCAAATGACCCGCCGGCAATCGCGGCTCCATGAGCTGTCGAACCAACAATTTGCCGCGGCGCCGCCGCTGATCGACCAGCAGCGCGGGATCCACGCTCAGCATGAACTCGACCAAGCGATGATCCAGCAGCGGCGGACGCACCTCGAGCGAGTGCGCCATGCTGGTTCGATCGACTTTCGTCAATAAACCTTCGGCCAGGTTGGTCTTCAAATCGAGCCAGCGTAATTGAGCAAGCGGGCCGAGGTCCTCGCGCCAATATTGTCGATAAAACCAAAGATAATCATACTCCGGCTCCTGCCAGCGCTTCGCCAACAAGGAATCGATCTGCTGTGCCGTCAGACCTCCGAGCGCCGCGGCATAGGCGGGCAACCCGACGTAGGCGTGACGCTGCATCGACTGGCCTAAGCGTGACAGCGGCGGCAAGTACCGGGCCAGGGATCTGTTGAAGACAGTCGAGCGCGCACCGATCCTCGACCAGTAGCGCGGATAACCACAAAAAATTTCATCGCCGCCCTCGCCGCTCAACGCAACGGTCACTTCACGGCGGGCAAATTGCGCGATGAGATAATTCGACCATGCAGCGCTGTCGCCGAAGGGTTCATCGAACAGCCCCGGCATCTGCTCGAGCGCCCCTGCGAAATCCGCCTGAGGCGCCGTCATTTCCATGTGCTCGGTGCGCAAATGCGCGGCCGCCCTGCGTGCCGCGTCGGATTCGGAGCGCGCGCCGGCATCGAATCCCAAGGTATAGGTTCGCGGAGCGTCCAGATAATACGCGGTGAGCGCGGAATCGATGCCGCCGCTCAAGAAAACCCCGACCGGCACATCCGATAATGTGTGCGCCGGCACGACCTCGCGAAGCAAGGCATCGAGTTCCCGCACGGTATCGCCGGCGCTGCGCGCAACGATCGCGGTCGATGGATCCCAATAACGTTCGATGCTGATGCGCCCCGCAGCCCACGTGAGCGTGTGTCCGGCCGGCAACTTTGCGATGCCGCGATAAATGGTTTTCGGCGCGGGAATATAGCCATGGAACAAAAAATCGCGCACCGCGCTCTGATCGATCTCAGGTTGACCCAGAACCAACAGGGCCTTGAGCTCCGAGGCAAACGCAATGCCGTCCGGCAGCAGCCGGTAGTACAGCGGCTTGATGCCCAAACGATCGCGGGCGAGCAACAGGCGCTGCTCGCGCGTGTCCCAAGCGGCAAACGCGAACATCCCAACCAATCGGTCCAGGCAGGCGCTGCCGTGCTTCGCCAGAAGATGGACGAGTACCTCGGTGTCCCCGGTTGACTGCCAGGGTCCCGGCAGATCTGCGCGCAATCGCTCGTGGTTGTAAATCTCGCCGTTGTAGGTGAGCACCTGGGAGTCGAACAACATGGGCTGGTGACCGCCCTCGGACAAATCCAATATGGCCAGTCGGCGGTGAGCCAAGGCGACTCCCGGTTGGCTCCATTCTCCGGCGCCGTCCGGACCGCGATGCCGCAGGCGCTGCGCCATGCTGCGGGCGATTTCAACGCTCGCGCGCGAACCAATAATGCCGGCTATTCCACACATGGCGGGCAGTCTAGCGCGGCCGAGTCGCGATGTACCGCTAGCCATCGGACAGCGGTTCGTTTAGGGTGCGTCCTGGAGCTGCAAAGACATGGCAACACCCGCCGATCAACGACTGCTGGAACTATTGGAAAAATGGCTCGAGAGCCTTGAGCTGCATGCCAAGTACTCCTCCCTCGACGACGACAGCTATTGGAAGATTCAGCCGTGGGTGGAACATCAGCGGCCGAGCCGCTGGATTATCGAACTAGCGATGCAAAAGACCATCGCGCTGCGGGCCCATGTCCAAGAGCGCGTGAAAATGGGTGACGCGAAGTATGCGGATTCGCTGGAACTGATGATCTTCCTCGCCAACCTCGTGGGATCCGAACACATCGAGCGTTTCATCCCCTCGGCCGAACCGCAGAACGAGCGTTCCGCGACGCAGGAGCTACCGGACGACGCTACTACGCCCGTTCCGACGAGTGGGGCTACCGCCACGCGAGAAATGCCCAAATTCCTCGGCAGCAAGCGCGCGCCGCCGCCTGCGGGGACCGCACAGGTCGCGCGCGCCGAACGCAAGGTAAAGTCCGCGAGCAAACACCCGGCGCGGCTCGGGACCTCCGCGAAGGCGGCGGCTCCCGTAAAGCCGTCCGGCAAGCCCGCCTCCAAAATTTCGCCTGCCGCGGCGCCCGGCCGCGACGGACCCTCGGACGTCGCACGCGCGCAGGTCATTGGCGATGCGGCTCGCTTGGTGCAATGGGGGCGCAAGTGGTACGAGTTGCCTGAGCTCATCGCGCGCATGGCAGACCGGCCATCATTGCCCGAGGTGCGGCGTATACTCAAAGAAAATAAATCGGCCATCGATGCGAAGGCCGGGGGCGCCTAGCCGGTAGTCGCTTAATGTATCCGCGAAGGATCGCGCAAAACAATTTGAACCTCCTCCGTCTATGAACGCTCAAAGGCGCCCATGATCACGACGAAAAATTTATCCAAACGCTATGGCGACAAACTGGCCGTCGACGACTTGACGTTCACGGTGGCGCCGGGCGAGGTGCTGGGATTTCTGGGTGCCAACGGCGCGGGCAAATCCACGACCATGCGCATGATCGCGGGCTTCATTGCGCCGTCCTCGGGCCAAGTCTCGGTCTGTGGACACGACATCGAGGATGCGCCCGTGGCGGCCAAGTCCTGCATGGGCTATCTCCCGGAGGGCGCTCCCAGTTACGGCGAAATGACCACGGCTGAGTTTCTGGATTTCGTGGCCGACGTGCGTGGGCTCACGGGCGAACGGCGGCGCATGCGCCGCGAGATCGTCGTCGACCGGCTGGGCTTGGCTCCGGTGCTCCAGCAAGTCATCGAGACGCTTTCCAAGGGCTTTCGCCGCCGCGTCGGCCTGGCACAGGCATTGATTCACGACCCGCAGGTCTTGATCCTGGACGAACCGACCGACGGGCTGGATCCCAATCAAAAGCATGAAGTGCGGCGCCTGATCAATGATCTCGGCAAGGACAAGCTGGTCATCGTTTCCACTCACATCTTGGAGGAGGTTCACGAGGTCTGCACACGCGCCATCATCATCGCCGATGGCCGCATCGTGGCCGATGAAACCCCGACTGCGCTCGAAGCTCGCTCCCGATACCACCACGCCGTCAGCCTGCGCTTCGACAAGCCCGAGGAACTCGAGGCAGCGCGCCGCGAGATCGCCCTGCTCCCGCAGGTGGCCGAAGTGGAATCCGATGCGCGCGAGCTAAGGCTTACGGCGGTACCGAAGCCGGGCGCCAATCCCCTGTCCGCTGTGAGCGCGATTATCGTCAAAAACAACTGGGACGTGCCCGAGTTACATCTCGAATCCGGCCGTCTGGACGAAGTATTTCGCTCCTTGACGGAGCCGCCGGGCCCCCTTAAGGCCGATGCCGCGCAAGGAGCCGGCGCATGAGTAAAATTTTCGTGGTTTTCCGGCGCGAGCTGCGCAGCTATTTCGCAACCCCCTTGGCCTATGTGTTCATCGTGATTTTCTTGAGTTTGGCGGCGGTGTTCACTTTCCAGGTGGGCGGCTTCTTCGAGCGCGGTCAAGCTGATTTGCAGCCCTTCTTTCGCTGGCATCCCTGGTTATATCTCGTGCTGATCCCGGCCATCTCGATGCGCCTGTGGGCCGAGGAACGCAATAGCGGCAGCATCGAATTGCTCATGACGCTGCCCATCACCCTGTGGCAGGCGGTGGTCGGTAAATTTCTGGCGGCATGGTGCTTTGCCGGCATCGCTTTGGTGCTCACATTTCCGATCTGGGTCACCGTCAATTACCTCGGGTCGCCGGACAACGGTGCTATCGTCGCGGCCTACCTCGGCAGCCTGTTGATGGCGGGGGGCTTCCTGTCGATCGGCATGTGCCTCTCCGCAGCCACTCGCAATCAAGTGGTCGCGTTCATCACCGCGGCGCTGGTCGGATTTGTGTTCCTGCTGGCGGGGTTTCCGCTGGTGCTGGATTTCGTGCGCGGCGTATTGCCGCAGGCCATCGTCGACGCGATCGCAAGCTTGAGTTTTTTCACTCACTTCGAAGCGATTTCCAAGGGCGTCATCGATTTACGCGATCTGGTGTATTTCGGCGCTCTGATCGGCTTTTGGCTGGCCGCCACGGCCTTGGTACTCGACATGAAAAAGGCGGAATAGGTGAACGGTAGTCGTTGGCGAAGAGTGGGCTTAGGGGTCGGGGGCTTGATTGCGCTCGCCGTGTTGTTTTTGGGCGTCGTGATGTTGTCGAACGTGGGCCTTCGCGGCATGCGCGTGGACCTCACGCAGAATCGGCTCTATACCTTGAGTCCGGGCACACAACAGGTGCTCGCCGATCTCAAGGAGCCGATCAATTTGTATTTCTATTTCTCGCGCGAAGCCGCCGCAAAGCAAGCGCCGCTCGTCATGCCCTACGCCACCCGCGTGCGCGAGTTCCTGGAGGAACTGGCGGCTCGTGCCGGCGGCAAAATTCATTTGGCGGTAGTCGATCCGCAGCCGTTCTCGGACGAGGAGGACCGCGCCGCCGAATTCGGGCTGCAATCGCTCCAACCCGGCAGCGGTGATGCGCTCTATTTTGGGTTGACCGGCACCAACTCCACCGACGGTCGTTCGTCGATACCGAGCTTCCAGGCCGATCGCGAGGAGTTTCTGGAATATGACGTGGCAAAACTCATCAATGAGTTGGGCACGCCGAAGAAACCGGTGATTGGCCTCATGAGTTCGTTGGGGATGGAAGGACAATTCAACCCGATGACGGGTCAAATGGGCGAACCCTGGCCGATTCTCACCCAGCTGCAGGAGCTGTTCACGGTGCGCTCCTTGACCGCCGACGTCGATCGTATCGACAAAGACGTCGATGTGTTGATGCTGGTCCACCCGAAGCAGTTGCCGCCGAAGACCTTGTACGCCATCGATCAATTCGTGATGCGCGGCGGCAGAATACTGCTGTTCGTCGATCCGAATGCGGGCTCGGACACGAGCGGTCAGGACCCGTCCAATCCGCTGGCCGGCGCGATGGCCAATCATTCTTCGGATCTCGCGCCGCTGCTTGCGGCCTGGGGCGTCGATTACGACGCGACCAAGGTCATCGGTGACTTGGAGCGCGGACTCGAAGTCCGCACCAGCATGCAGTCACCGCCGATACGTCACATCGGCATCCTAGGGCTAGGCCACGCCGACATGAATCAAAAGGACGTCGTGTCGGCGTCGCTCGACAAGATCAATCTCGCGACGGCCGGTTCGCTCGCCGCACGGCCCGGCGCCAAGACCGCATTCGAACCTCTGCTGCTGAGCTCGGCGAGCGCGGCGCCGATTCCTGCGCAGCGCTTTAACGCCCTCACGGACCCCACGACCCTGCGTGATGGATTCAAACCCACGGGCGTTCGCTACGCCCTGGCCGCACGCATCACCGGACCTGTGGAATCCGCGTTTCCGCAGGGGGCGCCGCCGGATCAAAAAACCGCCGCCGGTCCGCCGATCGCGCATCTGGCAAAATCGGCGGCGCCCGCCAATATCGTCATCATCGCCGACACGGATATGCTGATGGACTATATGTGGGTGCAAACGCGTGAGGTGTTCGGTCAACGCGTCGCGCAGGCGTTCGCCAACAACGGCGATTTGGTGGCCAACATTCTCGATAACTTGAGCGGCAGCAGCGCGCTGATCAGCGTTCGCGGGCGCGCGACGTTCTCACGTCCGTTCGAGCGAGTGGAAGCTCTCAGGCGTCAGGCGGATGATCGTTTGCGCGGCAAGGCATTGGAACTCCAGGCGGAGCTGAAGCAAACAGAGACCAAGTTGACCGTGCTGCAAAGCAAACGCAACGATCAGTCATCGCTCATGCTGTCGCCGGAACAAGAGGCGGAATTGAAGCGATTCGTCGCCGAGAAAGCTCGCGTGCGCAAGGAGCTGCGCGAAACACAGCGTGGGCTCGATGTCGATATCAATCGCCTGAATTCCCGCCTCAAATTCATCAACATCGCCATTGCTCCGCTGTGTGTGGCCGTCGCGGGTGTGATCATTCTGTCGCTGCGCCGACGGCGCAGAACGGCCGTATCGGGCGCAACATGAGCCGGCAACGATTCATGGCGCTCACCGTCGCCGCAGCGCTCGCCATCTCGGGCGCACTGTACTTGAGCGCCCAACGCAATCTGCGGCGGGATCCGCACGGCACTGCGTTACTACCCTCTCTGGCGAACGAGCTGAATACGGTCACTGCCTTGAGCGTGCGCCGCGGCAGCGCAACTCCCACGGTGACCTTGCACGAGCAGGGCGGTCGGTGGACCGTTGCCGAGCGTGGCGATTATCCGGCCGACGTGTCGAAGCTGCGTAAATTACTGCTGGCCCTGAGCGACGCCAAGATCATCGAGGAGAAGACCTCCAATTCTGCGAATTTTCCGATCATTGGTGTCGAGGATCCGTCGTTGCCGGGCGCTACCGGAGCGGAAATCAGCGTCACTGCACAGGACGGAAAACATGCCGTGATCGTCGGCAAGCCGGTCGGTGACGGCAACTTCGCACGGCGCGGCGGCGAGAACTTGAGTTACAGCGTCGAACCCGGCATTTCATTCGAAACTGAACCGCGATTTTGGATCGAATCACGGCTGATCGACATCGCGGCCGCCGGCATCCAGAGCATCGAAATCAAGCCGGCGACCGGGCCCACGTACACCGTTCGCCGCGATACAGCGGGCGGCGGAAATTTCACGCTCGATGGCGCGCCGCCTAGGCGAAAAGCGGCCGATCCCGCCGCGCTCGCTCCCTCGCCGACCACCTACGGCGGGCTGACCGCCGACGATGTGACGCCGGTGGGCGACGTCGATTTCAGCAAAGCGACGGTCGCGACGGTGACCCTGTCCGACGGCAATGTGATCACGATGACCGGCGCGAGGAGCGGCGACAAGCACTGGGTTCAGTTAAAGGCGAGCAAAGACGCGGCGCTCAATGCGAAGGCCGCGGGCCGCGCATTTGAAATTGCGGGCTACCGTTTCGATGCTATTTTCCGGCCTCTGGAACAATTGCTGGTACCGAAGGCGCCGTCAGCCGGTGCGAATAAAGCGCCCCCTAAATCGTGACCAGTGGCACGAGTGCCGGATTCGGCCGCCGCCTGGCAGCGTTACTGTACGACAGCGTGCTGTTGGCCGCGCTCCTCGTGATATTCACCTCAGGCGCCGTATTCTTGAATCACCGCGCGGCGGTCGAGCCCGAAACGGCAGGCGTGTGGGCGTATCTCTACCGCGCGTGCCTGGTCGGCGTGATCGCCGGTTATTACTTGCTCAATTGGACCCGCAGCGGCCAAACCTTAGGGATGCGCGCATGGCATCTTTGCGCAGTCACCGAGTCGGGCCAGCCCTTGACGTTGAAAGCCGCGGCGTTGCGCTTCGCCTTCGGCGTGCTCGCCTGGGCGCCGGTAGCGCTCGGGGTGCTGTGGCTGTACGTAGATCCCGAGCATTTGGCGCTTCACGATCGATTATCGAAAACGCGAGTCGTCCATTTGCAGCGCTAGCGCGTTCTTGATATCGCGACCAAGGTACACAAGCCGATTGCGGCCGTCGGCAACCAGCCCACCAGCGCCGGATTGAGACCGAATAGCTGGCCGCCTTTCTCGACCGTGCCGGTGATGAGGAAAAATACGACGCCGAGCAGCACGCCGATCACCGTGCGAGTGCCGGCACCGGTGGTGCGCAGCGGGCCGAATACGAAAGGCAAAGCCAGGAGCGTCACGACGATCACGGCGAAAAGCCGCGCGATTCGCGACCAATAGCCGATTTCGTATACCGCGGTCTCGAGGTTATTGCGGCGCAGATGATCGATATACGAGGCGAGGCCCCGCAGCGTCAGTAATTGCGGATCGGTGGCGGCCAACCCCAAGAACTCCGGATTGACCGACGATTGCATCGACACCGCGTTGACCAAGTCGCCGCTGACATGGTCGTCGGCAAAACGCGAAGTCTTCACGTTGTGCAGGCTCCAACGGCCGGGATCCGCGACCGAAATCCGCGCGGCCCGCTGGATCGACCGCAACTTTGTCGGCCCGTCCAGCTGGAACAGCGATACCCCGCCGAACGCCTGATCGACCTCTCCCGTTTGCACGCGCAATATGAGAGTCCCATCCTTCACCCACGCGCTGCTCGAGCCGGCGAAACTCACGTCCGCCAATTTGTCCGTGGTCTTCTCGCGTTTCGCGAACTGCGCCAGCGGCGGCGCCGCATACTCGCCGGTGCCATACATGATCAAGGCGAGCGTCAGTCCGGCGAGGCCCACCGGCCACGCGATACGCCAGACCGACACGCCGGAAGCGCGCGTCACCACCAGTTCGCTGCCCGAGGCAAGATGGCCGAGACCCATCAGCGCCCCGATCAATGCGCCGATGGGCAGCAATTCGAACGCCGACTGCGGCAGATTGAGCATCGTAAACAGAAATGCGTCTGCGGCACCGTAGTTGCCGACCCCGATATCGCTTTGCTGACTAATGAACAAAAACAGCGCACCCAGGGTCAGCAGCACGGCCATCGCCATGGCGGTGTAGACAAGCACCGTGCGATACAGGTAGCGATCGAGAGTATTCACGCCGTCCTCGCTTCACGCACGACCAAGTACAAGCCGAGCCCGAGTGCCGCCAAGTGTACCCACCAAACTCCGATCGCCGGCGACAGATCTCCCTTCTCCAGCCACGCCTTGGCGGCGTACAGCAATTGCGAATACACGAAATAAACGATGATGGCAAAGCCGACTCTGGCATAGCGGCCCTGGCGCGGACGCAGGTGGCTCAAGGGCACGGCAACCAGGGTCAGCACAAGCGCCATAAGTGGCGTAGATGCCCTGAATTGCAATTGCGCAATGTCGGAGGGGACATCGGAGCCGAGCAGTTCCCGAGTCGCCTTGGTGTCCGGGTCCTTGGTCCCGACGGCGTCCGCGGGCGTGGCAATGGGAATGCCGTGTTCGCGGAATTCAATCACCCGAAAGTCATCTTGCCCCGGAACGCCCTCATAACGGCGACCATTGAACAGCGTCACCAGGTGCACACCGTTGGGCGCCGCTTTGGAATAGGTGGCCGTATCGGCGAGGGCCACTTCGATTCGACCCGCCGACTCGCGCTGCACGAACACATTGTGCAAGACGCCCTCCGGGTCGACTCGTTCCGCGTAAAACACCGCATCGCCGCCGCTGAACGACCGGAATCGACCGGCATCGAGTTGACCGAATTGTGCCTCTTTGATCGCCGATTGGCGCAGCAGCTGCGCTTGGCTGTCGGCCTGCGGCACCTGGACAAACACCAGCCAGGCTAACCCNNCCAAAACCGCATGCTTGCAGCGCGGCCATCTCGCTGTCGTGGTACATGCGGCCCAAAGTCAGCACCACGGCCAGCAATAGGCCAACCGGTACGATAACCGACAAATTCATGATCGCACCGAGTGCGATCAACTCGAACACCACGTGCCGGCCGTATTGATTGTCCGCCGCCTGGCCGAGCACCCTGGATAACTGGTTCGATACCAGAATCGCGACCAAGACCCCGGTCACGGCAAGCCAGGTCTGCACGACTTCGCGCAACACGTATCTTTGCACTGTCCATTTCATAGCGTCGAGCTTAGAGCCTTCGCAATAATCTAGTAAACTATTTACTCAACCCCTTAAGGCACTCGAACAGACAAATACGGAGCTTGGGACATGGAATTCAAGGCTATTATCGATGCGAAAGCGCGCAATGACGCGGGTTGCGCCGTGGTTGGCATTTATGAAGAGGGTGATCTTGGCATAGCGGCCCGCCGGATCGACACACAATTGGGCGGCCTGATCGGAAAACTGCACAGGGATGGCGATTTCTCCGGAAAACTCGGCGACATCCTGTTGCTGCCGACGCCGGCCGGGGCCGCGGCCGCGCGCGTGCTGTTGATCGGTCTTGGGACTCGCTCGGACTTCGGCCGCAAGCAGTACCGCAAGGCCTTGCAGTCGACCGCATCGTCGCTCGGCAAGACCGGAGCGAGCGACGCGGTGGTGTATCTTGCGCTGGAGGAAGTCGCGGATCTCGATGTGCAATACCGCGCGCGCGTCGTTGCGGAAGTCTTCTGTGCGCAGCTGTATAAAATTCCGGATCTGAAGACGAGCGTCAAGCCCAAAGCGCCGCGCTTGTCGAGTGTCAGTGTGGCGGTGGCCGATGCACGTGCCTCGAAAGCGGCCGCGGAGGGTCTGCGCATAGGCGCAGCGATCGGCGGCGGGCTCGCGCTGGCGCGAGATCTTGCCAATCTGCCGCCCAATGTCTGTACCCCGACTTACCTGGGAACTCGCGCGCAAGCACTCGCCAAGGACTTTCCGAGCGTCAAGACCAAGGTATTGGACGAGAGCGGCATAAGAGCGCTCAAGATGGGCGCGTTCCTCGCGGTAACGCAAGGGTCGGACCAGCCGCCCCGGCTGATCGTGTGCGAATATCGCGGCGCCAAGAAGAACAAGGCGCCGATCTGTCTGGTGGGCAAAGGCATTACCTTCGATTCGGGGGGGATTTCCTTGAAGGACCCTCCCGCCATGGATGAAATGAAGTTCGATATGAGCGGCGCGGCCACCGTCCTCGGCACGATGCGCGCAATCGCCGAACTGAAATTGCCGGTCAATCTCGTGGTGATCATCGCAACTTGCGAAAATATGCCGGGCGGCGGCGCCGTAAAACCTGCCGACATTGTCACCACCATGTCCGGCCAAACCGTCGAGATTCTCAATACCGATGCCGAAGGGCGGCTGATTCTCTGCGACGCCATCACCTACAGCCGTCGCTTCAAGCCGGCCGCGGTGATCGACGTAGCGACGTTGACCGGTGCCTGCATCATCGCACTCGGCAACCACTTCAGCGGTTTGATGAGCAATAACGAGGCGCTTGCGGATGAATTGCAATCCGCGGGCATCCGTGCCGACGACCGCGCCTGGCGGTTGCCGATCGGCGAGGAATTCGTCGAGCAATTGAAAAGCAATTTCGCGGATATCGCCAATGTCGGCGGACGCGAGGGCGGCGCCTGCACCGCGGCTTCGTTTCTGTCGAAATTCGCCAAAGATCTGCAATGGGCGCACCTTGACGTCGCGGGTACCGCCTGGCTCGGCGGCGCCCAAAAAGGCAGCACCGGACGGCCCGTGCCCTTGCTCGTCGATTTTCTGATCAATCACGTTCGGGCGACATGACCGAGCGCGTAGATTTCTACGTACTGAAAAGCGCCGCCGCCAAACAGCGCTGGGCGTTCGCCTGCCGCCTGACCGAAAAAGCCTATCTGCGGGACCTGCGCATCGTCATCGTCAACGACACGCTGGCCGATGCGCAGGCTCTCGATGACTTGCTATGGACATTCAACGAACGCTCCTTCATCCCGCACAAGATCTGTCAGGATGAGCATTCGATGGATCCTGCAACCAAGGTTCACCTCACGGTCGAACCCGCGGCGCACTTCTCCGCCGATCTGCTGGTGAATCTGGCTGCTCGCCTGCCCGCTCACTGGGAGCGCTACAGCCGCATTGCCGAGATCATCGACGCCGAGGATGAGTGCCGCCGCCTCGGCCGCGAACGCTTCAAAACGTACCGCGACCTCAAGCTAATACTGAAGACGCATCAACTGGACGAGACCGCGACGGTGTGATTCGACTATGCCATCTGAAACGCATGATCCGCGCGATATTCCCATTCTCACCGATGCAGTAAAAGAGAGCGTCCCGGCATCGTTGTCGCCCGACGCCAAAGCGGTGCATGCGGCAATTCTGACCGAGACCCTGGAACTTGCCGACTCGCTGCTGCATCAAGCGGCCAAGGATATCGAGGCCACGTTATTCGAGCGCGTATTCGACCGCCTGCGCGCGCAACTCCCGGAATTGGTGGATCGCATTCTGCGGGAGCACGCCGCGGCGCAGGTAGACCCGAAAGACCATGGATAAAGCCTTCTCGCCCTCCGACATCGAGTCGCGAATTTACGCGAAGTGGGAAGCGTCGGGGTATTTCGCTCCGAGCGGTCAGGGGCCAAGCTATTCGATCGTCATTCCCCCGCCCAATGTGACCGGTACCTTGCACATGGGTCATGCATTTCAAGACACGATCATGGATGCGCTCATCCGGCATCGGCGCATGCAGCGCTTCGATACCCTATGGCAGCCCGGTACCGATCACGCGGGCATCGCCACGCAAATGGTGGTGGAAAGACAATTAAATGCCGAAGGTTCTAGCCGTGTCGAACTGGGAAGAGAAGCGTTCATCGAACGGATTTGGCAATGGAAAGAACAGTCCGGCGGCCAAATCGCCAATCAAATGCGCCGACTCGGCGCTTCGGTCGATTGGCAGCGCGACCGGTTCACGATGGACGCCGGTCTGTCGCGGGCGGTGACCGAAGTCTTCGTCCGTCTTTATCAGGAAGGTTTGATCTATCGCGGGAAGCGCCTGGTGAACTGGGACCCGGTGCTGAAGACGGCGCTTTCCGATTTGGAGGTGGTCGCCGAAGAAGAAGTGGGCAGCCTGTGGCATTTGCGCTATCCGCTCGATGACGGCGACGGATTCCTCGTGGTCGCCACCACGCGACCGGAAACTCTATTGGGAGACGCCGCCGTCGCGGTGCATCCCGATGATGAACGGTATCGGCATTTGATAGGCCGCCGCGTGCGCCTGCCGCTCACTTCGCGTGAAATT
>PMMB01000193.1 GCA_003165495.1 Gammaproteobacteria bacterium
ATGTAGTCGTAGCCGCCCACCTGCCCGACGCGCCGGCCGATCAAGCTGCCGAAAATGATGAAGTACAAGGTAGCCGTAACGGCCGGGGGCACGATGGTTTGCCCCCAGATGCGCACGATGCGGCTGAACTCGCGAATGATGATGGTTTTGAAACCGATCCACTCGGTCCGGGCACGCGAGGCGGGCATGTTCACGACGGCAACGCGGCGGCGGCTCTGGCGCGGCCGGCGGAGGCGCTGCCGTCGACGAGGCGGATGAACAATTCTTCGAGCCGGTTGACCTTGTTGCGCATGCTGTTCACTGCGATTCCCTGCGCCGACAGCTGCGCGAATATGTCATTGAGACTCTGTGTCTTCGACATTTCGATTTCCAGCGTGTGATCGTCGGACAGCACGGCGGTGAAGCCCGACAACTGCGGCGCAACGCTCCGCGATTCGCGCAAATTGAACACGAACACCTCGGTCTGCAGCTTGCGCAGCACATTGGCCATGCTGTCGCGTTCGATGATGTTGCCGCCCTCGATGATGGCGACATTGCGGCACAAATTCTCGGCTTCTTCCAGATAATGCGTGGTGAGGATGATGGTGGTGCCCGCATCGTTGATGTTGCGCAGAAACTCCCACATGGAGCGGCGGACCTCGATGTCGACGCCTGCGGTGGGCTCGTCCAAAATCAATAATTTCGGTTCGTGCATCAAGGCGCGCGCAATCATCAGTCGCCGCTTCATGCCCCCGGAAAGCGCGCGCGCAATCGAATTGCGCCGCTCCCACAACTGCAATTGCTTGAGATACTTCTCCGCGCGTTGCTTCGCCAGCGGCCGCGGTATCCCATAGAACCCGGCTTGGTTGACGACGATGGTGAAACAGGTCTCGAATTGATTGAAATTGATTTCCTGCGGCACCAGGCCGATGCAGGACTTGGCCACTTCGAGTTCCCGATCGATGTCGTGCCCGAACACCTCGACCACGCCGCTGGTCTTGTTGACGAGCGAGGTGACGATGCCGATCGCCGTGGTCTTGCCGGCGCCGTTGGGCCCCAGCAACGCGAAGAAATCGCCCTCATCGACCTCGAGGTCGATGGCTTTGAGCGCTTTGATGCCGTTCTTGTAGATCTTGGTGAGCTGGCGTAGGACTAGGGCTTGCATAGGAACCGCGTAGCCTAAACCTCGCGAGGCCCCGGCCGCAACGCCAATCATCGCCGCTGCCCATCCTTAAGCGTAGGGCAACCGTGCCGCGGCGGCGAGCTGCAGACCGGAAAGTTGAACGCGGCGCAGCGCCGCCGGGTCAGCGCGTGACGCGGCGGCGGTGAGGGCGCTCCAGTAAGCGGTGCAGCCACTCCATCTTGCGGACAAATGCACCGCTTCGGTCACCACCAGCGCGGGCAGTTGATTGACCGTGATGCGGCGGAACGCAGCGACGGTGTTGCCGTTCATACCCAACAGCAACTGGGCCGCCAAGCCCGCGCCCGAGGCGACGTGCCAGGCATAGAACAGCGCCAGGCGCACGAAGCTGACCGTGGCGTCGTCGACCTCGGATTCGTCCGCGATGCGCCAAGTGCCTGAGTTCTGTAAGCGCAATCTCCAGTATCCGTCGTCCTGAAAGCGCAGATCGAACAGTGCGTAGGGGCAGTTGGCCGCCGCGGCCCGCTGCGCCGCGGACAGGGGCGCCAGCTTCCCGGCCATCCATTCTGTCCGTGCCGCGGCCAAATCCAAGAATCGATGATTCAAGTCGCGTAACGATCCCAGTATCTCGGCCGACAAATGCGACTCCTGCGCCCAACTGCCGACGAATGCATCCTGCATGACCGCCTCCCGCCAAATTCCGGTTTTAAGTGGGGTTTTGCGCGGCGCCCGCGCATTTCACCGCAAATACAGCGGCAATATCACGCCGGAACCACTTGGCAACCACGCTAACTTTGTGATTAATTTCTGTCAAATTCTTTTTGTGCCCAAACCATGCGAATTGCCGCAAAGGAGCCGACCATGAGAGTGTCTGATGACCGTTATACGAGGGACCGCCAGCGCCTGGATCTTGCACTGCGCTTGATTCGCCACGAAGCCCGCACGTTCACTATTCGTCAGTGGACGGGCTTGAGCGACGATCGAATTCGCAAGCTGTATCGCAGTTATGTGATGAATCACGATGCACGGTGCGTCTCCAGGCATCGCGGCAAGTCGCCGCGTCAGGCCGCTTTTTTCTTCAGGAATACCGAGCTCAACTTTCAATCGGCGCAATTGGCGAGTCTTTACGTCATGTACGGACTGTTGTGCGGCACGGTTTCCGGGCTCGAGTCGCGATATCGCGTCGGATCGCTGGAGTCGGGCGCCCTGCTCTGTCAGGCCTACGAGGCATACCTGGAGTTGCACGCGCCCGTGAGCATTTCCTTCGAACATGCGTGGTTCCTCTTGCTCGCGCTGGCTCGGCGCGACGAAGTGGGGATTTCGCGCTGCGGGGTGTGCGGTGGAGTGCGGCTGCGCGACCTGCTGGCCAAACACAAGCTTGCGTGCGGCACTTGCGGTCCGGCTGTCTCGGCGCCCGCGCCCGTGATCGGCTGCACCGGGCCCTGCTAGAATCGGAGAATGCAGCAAAGGAATATCTTCGCCGGTCCCTACTTGGACCGCGCCGCCCATTTGCGGCAGGATCCTGAGTGGTTTGCCGCCGCGCTCGCCGATGAGCGTAGCCGCGCGATACCGGTGTGGAATTCGCGCAATCTCATTGCCGAGGGCGACACCCCGCGCGCGGTGTATCTGGAGCTGACCCACATACCACCCGAGCGGCGCAACAGCGCGGATTTGATTTTGCTGGGCCGATTGGGCGACACCAGTTATTTCACATACGAGATTGAATCGATCGAGCCGCCGCCGTTGCCGCCGGGAACTCGCTTCGAGGATCTGCGCCTGGTGGCCTCGGTACTTCCGATCGACGACGCGGGACTTTTAGGGTATGCGCGCGCCATCGTCTCCTGGCGGCGACGGCACCGCTTCTGCGGCACGTGCGGTGCCAAGACCGAGTCCGCCAAAAGCGGACATGTGCTCCTGTGCAGCGACCCGAGCTGTCGCCATGAGCAATTCCCCCGCATCGATCCGGCCATCATCGTGCTGGTGAGCGACGCGGAGCGAGTTCTGTTGGGGCGCCAAGTCACCTGGCCGGTCGGGCGCTATTCGACCATCGCCGGCTTCGTTGAACCGGGAGAATCCCTCGAAGATGCCGTAACGCGCGAGGTATTCGAGGAGACCGGCATCAAAGTCGACCGGATTGAATATCACTCGTCCCAGCCATGGCCCTTTCCGGCGTCGTTGATGCTCGGGTTCACGGCGCACGCAATCACCACGGAGGTGCATTTGCGGGACCAGGAACTGGAAGACGCGCGCTGGTTTACGCGCGCCGATCTGGCATCGAACGGCACACTGCTGCCGCCGCGGCAATCCATATCGTTCCGTCTGATCGAACACTGGTTCGATGCCGGCTCCGAT
>PMMB01000156.1 GCA_003165495.1 Gammaproteobacteria bacterium
GCCATCGCAAAATACAAATAACCGTTCGGGATTTCCAGGTCCACGGACTCCGCGATCAAGGCGGCCCCCACCAATACCAGGGACGCCAGCGCCAATACCTTGATTGTCGGGTACCGCTCTATGAAACCGCCGACCGCCGAGGAGACCATCATCATCACCGCGACCGACGCGACGATGGCGGCAATCATGACCTCGATGTGCTTCGATAGCCCCACCGCCGTGAACACCGAATCCAGTGAAAACAGGATATCGATGACGCCGATCTGCAAAATGATCAGCCAGAAGCCGCTCAGCGCACCGGGCTTTCGATTCGCCTCCTTGCCGGTGAACATGTCGCGAATTTCCATGGGGCTCTTCACCACCAAGAAAAGACCGCCGCCGAACAAAATCAGATCGCGGCCGGAAATTTCATGCCCAAGCACTGTGAACAGCGTGGCCCGCAAAGTAGCCATCCAGGTAATCGAATACAGGAGCGCAATCCGCGTCAGCATCGCGAAGCCCAACCCCAGAAGTCGCGCACTGCGGCGCCGCCTGCTCGGTAGGCGGTCGACCAGAATCACAAGGAAGATGATGTTGTCGATACCGAGTACGATTTCGAGCGCCGCCAGCGTCAGGAACGACAGCCAAACCCGCGGGTCGGAGAGCAATTCCATGGAGTCACTCTATTGATCGAGCGCGCCGAGGGCAAGCGCGACTCGGCCGCGTGCATTGCACGGCTGCGTGTATTGCACGGCCGCGTGCATTGCACGGCTGCGTGTATTGCACGGCTGCGTGCATTGCACGGCCGCGCGCGTTGCTTCCGCTAGGGCAAGCCGTCGACTTCTTCGGGCTTCGTGAGCTTGCGCTCCAGCAAGTCGTCGGTCCGCAAGCCAAAGTCCAGGGCCAGCGCCGCGGAGATATAGATCGACGAATAAGTGCCGGCGAGAATACCGATCACCAACGCCGCGGAAAACGCATGCAGGGTTTCGCCGCCGAAGAACAACAGCGCCAGGACGACCAACAAGGTCACCAGCTTGGTCATCAAGGTTCGCGACAGCGTTTGATTGATGGATTCGTCGATAACCTGGGCGACCTTAAGTTTGCGAGCGGTGCGGGCGCGCTCGCGAATGCGGTCGAAAACGATCACGGTATCGTTCAGTGAATAGCCGATCACCGCCAGGATGGCCGCGATTGCCGTCAAATCGAAGGTCATCTGGCTCAGGGCGAAAAAACCCACCACGCAGATAGGATCGTGCAAGACGGCGAGGATGGCGCCGCACGCCAGCTTGAGCGTGAAGCGAAACAACACGTAGATCAAGATCAACACCAGGGTGGCGAACAGCGCCCAGCCGCCTTTGACGAAAAGTTCCTGCCCCACTTGAGGACCGACCACTTCCGTGCTCTGCAGCTTGACGCCGGAGTCCACTTTGGCGAAGACCTCCATGATGTGCGCGCCGATCTGGTCGCCTTTGGCATTCGGGTCGGGCGGCAAGCGAACCAAAATATCGCGCGAGCTGCCGAAGGCCTGAACCTGCGCGTTCGCCACGCCCTCTTTGACAAGCGCCGTTCGCAGTGTCTCAATGTTCGGAGCTTGAGGGAAATTGGTTTCAACAGTCACGCCGCCGGTGAAGTCCACTCCCAAATTCAATCCGCGCACCGCGACCAATGCGATCGACGCGATGATCAACACGGTCGACAACCCGTACCACACCTTGCGGGTGTTCATGAACGGGAAGCGCGTTACCTTGTGAAAAAATTCCATGTATCTGAACCTCGGATCGAACCCTGGTTTTTAAATCGACAAATGGTCGATCTTGCGTTTTCCGCCGTAAATGATTTGCACCAATGCGTGGCTGCCCATGACCGATGTGAACATTGACGTAGCAATTCCGAGCATCAACACGACGGCGAAGCCGCGCACCGCTCCGGCGCCGAACAGCCACAACACCAAGCCCGCGATGAACGCGGTGACATTGGAGTCGCCGATGGCCGAGAAAGCGCGATCGAATCCGGCGCTGATCGCCGCGCGCGGCGAGACGCCGTTGCGTAATTCTTCGCGGATGCGCTCGTAAATCAGAATGTTGGCGTCAACCGCCATACCGACGGTCAAGACCACCGCCGCGATGCCCGGCAAGGTCAGCGCCGCGCCGAGCAAGGACAAGAGCGCGGTGAGCAGCACCACATTGGCCGCGAGGGTCAGGTCCGCTATCAAGCCGAACAGTTTGTAGTAGATGGCCATGAATACGAATGCGGCCAGCATGCCGAACACCATCGCATGCACGCCCTTGTCGATATTGTCCTGGCCCAGGCTGGGGCCGACGGCGCGTTCCTCCACCGGAGTCAGCGGCGCTGCAAGGCCGCCGGCGCGGAGCAGCAGCGCCAGTTCGCGGCCTTCGATTGGGTTGACGCCCGTGATATTAAAGTTATTGCTGAACACGCCGCGAATGGTGGCGCGGTTGATGACCTCTTCGGTGGTGCGGTCGACGACCGCTCCTGCGGCATTCTTTTCGCGCGCACGGTCGATGAAAACCACCGCCATCAAATGGCCGAGATTCTCCTGCGTGTTTTTCAGCATCTTCGCGGCGCCCCGGCTATCCAAGCCCACCGACACCGCGGCGCCCTCTTGGGTATTCGGTTGGAACGACGCATCGGTCAGTTGATCGCCGGTGACCACCACTTCGCGCTTCAACAGCACCGGCTGTTTGTCGCGGGTGTAATACAGCTTGGAGCCCAACGGGACGCGCCCGGTGCCGGCCGCTTCGAGCGGATTATTGGCCTCATCGACCATGCGGAATTCCAAGGTCGCCGTCTTGCCGAGGATTTTCTTCACCTCGGCCGAGTTCTGCAGGCCCGGCAATTGAATGGCGATGCGGTCCACGCCCTGGCGGGCGACCTGCGGCTCGGATACGGCGAGTTCGGGACTATTGAGGCGATTGCGCAGGATGACGATGTTTTGTTGAACCGCGTAATCCTGGCGTTCCTTGATTGCCTGCGGGGTCAGTTTCAGTTCCAAGGCGGGCGCGCCGTCGACCGTCGTATCGGTCAAACTCAAATTTCGGCTATCCGCCAGTATTGCCGCTTTGCCCTTGGTGAAACTATCGGCGTCACGGAACAACACCCGTACGCGACTCGTGGGGTAGTCCACCTGCACGTCTTGATACACCACGCGGGCGTTGCGCAAGGACGCGCGAAAATCCTGTTCGTGATGATCCAGCAGCTGCTTCACGGCGGCCTGTACGTCGACCTGATAGACCAGGTAAACGCCGCCGCGCAGATCCAGGCCCAGTTTCACGGGGCTCAAACCCAGATTGCGCATCCATTCCGGAACGCGCGATGCCTGCGAGAGGGCGATCGTGAATTGATTGGGGCGCGCTTCGCCGATCAGATCGCGCGCCTTCAACTGGTCCTGCTTGCTGCTGAAACGCAGAGTGAGGCGTCCCTGATCGAGAAATGCGCCGCTGGGCGTAACACCCTTATCCTTGAGGATTTGCTCGACCGCCGTACGATCGCTGTCGACGACGGCGGCTCGATCGCGCGCCAGCTGCAGCGCATTTTCCTCGCCGAACAGATTGGGTACCGCCAGGAATATCCCAATCAATAGAACGATCGCGACCAACGCGATCTTCCAGCGCGGATACGCAATCATGCGCTCTTGACCGTGCCCTTGGGCAGCACCTGTGCGACTTGAAATTTCTGCAGCTTGACGCTGACGCCGCTGGCGATTTCCAAGGTCAGGAACTGTTCGCCCACGTCGGTCACCTTGCCGAGAATGCCGCCGGTGGTCGCCACTTCATCGCCCACCGCGACCTTGGACAGCATTTCACGTTGCTCTTTGGCGCGCTTGTTCTGCGGCCTGATGAGCAAAAAATAAAACACGACCAGGAGCAGCACGGGTAGCAACAAGGCACTCAACATGCTCTGGCTACCGCCCGCACCGGCGGCCTGCGCATTTGCTGTATTAATGAAGAAATCCATAGTGTTACACTCGTTTTTTGCAGCGGACGCCACGATACAAAGCCGCGTAGTATACAGGAGCCCAAGCCCAAACTTAACGCGAGCTTCCGTTTGCCTTCAAGGCATAGAACTCGGCGGCGTAAGTCTCGAACCGAGCCGCCTCGATCGCCCCCCGAATCTCCCTCATTAGGCGTTGATAGAAATACAGATTATGAATGGTGTTCAAGTGCGCGCCCAATATTTCGCCGCACTTATCCAAATGCCGCAAATAGCTGCGGCTGTAGTTCCGGCAGGTGTAGCAGGCGCATCCCTCTTCGATCGGACCGGTATCCTTTTGATGAACCGCGTTACGGATATTGACGACACCGGTGCGCGTGAACAGATGCGCATTGCGCGCATGGCGGGTCGGCATCACGCAATCGAACATGTCGATGCCGCGCCGCACCGCCTCGATGATGTCCTGCGGCCGTCCCACGCCCATCAGATAGCGCGGCTTGCGCAGCGGCATTTGATGCAACAGCGCCTCCAGTACGAGGTCGCGCTCTGCCTCGCTCTCTCCCACCGCGAGGCCCCCGACCGCGAGCCCCGCAAAGCCGACTTCCTCCAGAGCCGCCAAGGACGCCAACCGCAAATGCGGGTGGATTCCGCCTTGCACGATGCCGAATAGGGTGCCGGGAGGCTCGGTGCGGTAATACTCGCGAAAGCCGCGCAACGCCCATCGCATCGACAATTCCATAGAGCCGCGCGCTTCGGTCTCCGTGGCCGGATACGGCGTGCATTCGTCGAAGCTCATGGCCACATCCGAGGCCAAGGTACGCTGAATGCGCATGGATTCCTCCGGCGAGAGGAACACCTGCGCACCGTCGACCGGCGAGCGAAAATGCGCGCCTTCTTCGGTAATTTTTCGCATCTCCGCCAAACTCCACACCTGGAAACCGCCGGAATCCGTGAGGATCGGCCGCTGCCAATGCATGAAGCGATGCAATCCTTGATGTGCCGCGATGACATCGAGCCCGGGTCGCAGATACAGGTGAAAGGTGTTGCCGAGCACGATTTCGGCGCCGATGCCTTCGAGATCCTCCGGCGTCATCGCCTTCACCGTACCGTAGGTACCGACCGGCATGAACGCCGGCGTCTCGACGGTGCCGCGCGGGAATTCGAGCCGGCCGCGCCGCGCCGCGCCATCTCGCGCCAGCAACTCGAAACGCATCGGCCCGAGGAGAGCGCCGCGCCCCGGCGCGCCATCGCCGTGAGGCGGGCTCACGCGCGCTCCAACGCCGAGCTTGAGGGTGTCAAGAACATCACATCACCGTAGCTGAAAAATCGATACCGCGCCTGCACCGCGTGAGCGTAAGCCGCCAGCAGTGCTTCTCGTCCGACAAAGGCCGAGCACAGCATCAACAGCGTCGACTCCGGTAAGTGAAAATTGGTCACCATGGCATCCACCGCGCGAAACTTGTGGCCCGGTTTGATGAAAATACGCGTGGCGCCAATGTACGGAGCAACGCCGCGCCGGCTTGTGCCAGCCGCACCAGTTACAGCGGGACCGTTCGCCGCGGTCTCCAAACTCCTCACCACCGTCGTACCCACCGCAATCACGCGTCCGCCGGCGGCGCGCGTGGCGTTGATCGCATCGCAAGTGGCCTCGGGCACCTCCAGGTACTCCTCATGCATCTCGTGCCGGTCGACGTCGTCCACGCGCACCGGCTGGAAGGTGCCGGCGCCGACGTGCAGTGTGACGAAGGCATGGCGTACCAGCCGCTTCTCGAGCTCAGAGAAAGTATGGGCGTCGAAATGCAGGCCCGCCGTGGGCGCCGCGATGGCACCGGGGGCGCGCGCATACACCGTCTGATAGCGTTCGCGATCGGCGCTTTCCGCCTTACGACCGATGTAGGGAGGCAATGGTATTTCGCCGTGGGCTTCGAAAAAAGACGCGACTTCGCACGAGAACTGCAAGTGAAACAAATCGCCCTGCCTCCGGAGCATGCTAGCGGTATGGCCCCCGGGCAGCTTCACGGCCGCATCCAACTTCAAGCCCTTGCTGGCCTTGAGGTGCACCAGCGCGGTGTTCACCGTCAGCGCGCGCTCGAGCAGGATCTCGACGCGTCCGCCGCTCTCCTTGACTCCAAACACCCGCGCGGGAATCACGCGCGTATCGTTGAAAACCAAGAGATCGGTGGGGTTCAGCAACGACGGAAAATCGCGAAATTGAAGGTCCCGCTGCGATCCCGAACCGTCCAGCACCAACATCCGGCTGGCGGAACGCGTCGCAGTGGGCCGCTGCGCAATGAGTTCCTGAGGAAGATCGAAGTGAAAGTCCGTGCGCTGCATTTAAGTTATGCATTCTACCAAGAGCGGCAATCGCATATACTGTGCGGCCTGGCATGCCCGGATGGCGGAACTGGTAGACGCGCCGGACTCAAAATCCGGTGGTGGTGACACCGTGTGGGTTCGATTCCCTCTCCGGGCACCAGAATTTTATTTATGGACGTCCTTTGAATTTCTGCAGCAACTGCGGCTCACCCGTCGAATTCAAGGTCCCCGCCGGGGACCATTTGCCGCGCTTCGTATGCACGAGCTGCGGCATGGTCCACTACAAGAACCCGCTGTTGGTGCTGGGTTGCGTGCCCGAGTGGAAAAACAAGATCTTGCTATGCCGGCGTGCCATCGAACCGCGGTTGGGGTTTTGGACGGTGCCGGCCGGTTTCATGGAAAACGGCGAAACCTTGCAAGCCGCGGCGGCGCGCGAATGCTACGAGGAGGCACTGGCGAAGGTCGAGATCGGCTCTCTGTTGGCGGTGGCCAGCGTGACGGGTGCCAACCAGGTGCACGTGATGTTTCGAGCCAAATTGCTGCAGCCCGAATTCGCCCCGGGAGCGGAGAGTTTGGAGGTCGCTTTGTACGAAGAGGCCGAGATCCCGTGGGCGCAGCTGGCGTTTCCGAGCGGCGAATTCACCTTGCGCAAATACTTCGAGGATCGCACCGCGGGACGCGAGGATCATCATTTCGTCGAATTGAGCCGCCGCCTGAAATCCTGACCCGGCCGCTTAACCGCAGAGCATGCGGGACTCCGGCTTTGCGGCTGTGGCAGAATAGTATTCACGTTTAACTGGTCAATAAGGGTACGTCATGGCATTCGTGGTCACCGAAACCTGCATCAAGTGCAAATATATGGATTGCGTGGAGGTTTGCCCGGTCGATTGTTTCCACGAAGGCCCGAATTTTCTGGTGATCGATCCCGATGAGTGCATCGACTGCACGCTGTGCGAGCCGGAGTGTCCGGTGGAAGCCATTTTTTCGGAAGAAGAGATTCCGGACGGTCAGCAAAGCTTTCTCAAGTTGAACGCGGAACTGGCCAAGAAATGGCCCGTGATCAGCGAGAAGAAAGACGCGCCGGCGGACGCCAAGCAATGGGAAGGCGTACCGGAAAAGCTCAAGCTGCTGGAGCGGTAGCGCGCGCTCTTCAGCGCTTCGCTAATTGCAGAGTTTTGATTTGTTGCACGAGTTCGCGCGGCGACATGTAGCCGGCAATGTAGTCGCCGTTTTCCGTGACAATCGCAGGCGTGCCGCGCACTCCGATGCTTTGACCCAAAGCGTATTCGCGGGCGACCGGCGTCGCGTCGCAAGTCTTGCTCATATCCAGCGCAGCGCCGGTTTTCGCGCGGGTCAGCGCTTCGTTGCGATTTGGCGAGCACCAGACGACTTCGGCTTTTTTCCAACTGTCCGTGTTGGGTCCGCTGCGCGGATAAAACATGTAGCGGACGCGAACGCCCAAGCGATTCAATTCAGCCATCTCGCTGTGCAGCTGGCGGCAATAGGCGCAATCGACATCGGTGAAAACCGTGATGGTGTATAGCGGTTTCTTGGGCCCGAAGATCACCATCTGCGATTCGGGAACCGCACCGATCATGGCGACGCGTGCGCGCGTGCGCAGAACTTCGGTCAGATTTTCACGTGTATCCATGTCATAGAGATTGCCGTCGAGAAAATACTTGCCGTCGGCGGTCAAGTAACTGATGTCGGCTCCCTGCATGAATTCGTAGATCCCGGGGATGGGCGAAGGCCGCAAATCTTCCAACTTCGATCCGGCCGGCAAGCGTTTCAGCAAGGCCTCGCGCGGATCCGCGGACTGATCGGCCGCTGTCACGCGTGTGGCGAGTCCGACGGTACAGACGACCAGAATGAGGGCGGCGAGGTTTCTCAACATGCGTGGGGCTCCGGCGGAACTGAACTGTTCGACCCCGCTACGACCTAAGAGGTTCACGCTATTCTAACAGGGTCGCTCAAATCCCACGGCCCCCGGGGCTGCCTAGCCGCGCGGGTGGTGCTGAGAATGCAGTTCTTTCAGACGCTCACGGGCGACGTGAGTGTAGATTTGAGTCGTCGACAGATCGCTGTGCCCCAGGAGCATTTGCACGACACGCAGATCCGCCCCGTGGTTCAACAAATGGGTCGCGAAGGCATGCCGCAAGGTATGCGGTGAGAGTTCCTTATCGACGCCGGCTTTCTTGGAATAACGCTTGATGATGTGCCAAAACGCCTGGCGCGTCATGCGATCGCCGCG
>PMMB01000072.1 GCA_003165495.1 Gammaproteobacteria bacterium
GCCCACGATCGAGATACTCCGCTGCGAGCCGCCCGACTTCGGCCGCCTTTGCGTTCTTTGCCGATGCGCCTTCCTTGTAGTCGAGCGAGGAGTTCCGCAATTTGTTCGTGGCGAAGAGATACCCGGCATTGTTGGTATCCGAGTCGATCTCAGCGCGCAACTGACTGGCTCGTTCATAGCGATCAACGGCCGGCGTTAGCGCATCGATATTTTTTCTACTGGGCGCGGTTGGATGCGCCGCCGGGGGAATACGCGGGACCGTGCTCATGCGAATGATGGAAACGCTTTCTTGCGCGATCATATTCGCAGCGGCGGCGAGCACGGCGACCGCAACGAGAGAAATGGTCAGACGGGCCGTGATTCCCAGCGGAAATATGGACACCATACGCGCGCCGACGGCCACCAGGTTGGCGGTAAGTTTCGAGGCGGGAGGGTTGAATTCCATGAGTCTGCTTAGGGTTCCCCTGGGTAACGATACATCTTGCACCTTACCGTCCTAAATATAGGAAATGGCTGGTAAAACTGTGCAGTTGATCTCGTATGGCACCCGGCCGACCAATTGGACATATTTCCTTTCGTAGCCTTGTTGTTGAAACCCGCGCGGGATCGTTCCGGCCAGGCCGGTGTGCTAGGCTTCACGATCATGGAACTCAATCAAATCAAGCGATTCATCAAAGATCTCGAGGAGCGCACCGACTCTTTGAGGAGGTATCTTTGATTACGACAACAAACTCGAGCGACTGCAGGAAGTAGAGCGCGAGCTCGAACAACCCGGCATTTGGAACGACCCGGCTCGCGCTCAGGAACTGGGGAAGGAACGCGCCAAGCTCGAGCAGGTCGTCGGCGGCCTGGATCGCCTCAAGCGCGCCCTCAACGATGCGGCGGAACTCCTGGAACTGGCCGCCCAAGAGGCGGATGCTCGGGCGACCCAGGAAGTTGAGGCTGACGTCAACCGTCTGAGCCTCGAGGTCGAACAACTCGAATTCCAGCGCATGTTTCCGGGCAAGATGGACTCGCACAACGCGTTTCTCGACATTCAAGCCGGTGCGGGCGGCACTGAAGCTCAGGACTGGGCCGCCATGCTGCTGCGCATGTATCTGAAATGGGCAGATTCGCATGGCATCAAGACGGAGATCATCGATCAGAGCGACGGCGAAGTGGCCGGCATCAAGGGCGCGACCATCAGCATGACCGGCGACTATGCCTACGGGTGGCTGCGTACCGAAACCGGCGTGCATCGTCTGGTCAGAAAATCGCCTTTCGACTCGGGTAACCGTCGGCATACATCATTTGCCTCGGTGTTCGTGTCGCCGGAAGTGGACGACGATATCGATATCGAGATCAACCCTGCCGACTTGCGCACCGATGTGTACCGTTCGAGCGGGGCCGGCGGTCAGCACGTCAACAAGACCGAGTCCGCTGTGCGCATCACGCACATACCGAGCGGCATCGTGGTTGCCTGCCAGGGCGAACGCAGCCAGCACAAAAACCGCTCCACGGCGATGAAAATGCTGAAGTCCAAACTCTACGAACTCGAGTTCAATAAACGCAATGCGGCCGCCAAAGTACTCGAGGATTCGAAATCGGACGTAAGCTGGGGAAATCAGATTCGCAGTTACGTGCTCGATCAGTCCCGCATCAAGGATCTGCGCACCGGGGTGGAAATCGGCAACACCACTGCCGTGCTCGACGGAGCGCTCGACGAATTCATGCAAGCCAGCCTAAAACAGGGTCTATAAGCCTAAGCGACTATGAGCGACAACGAAGAGAATCATTTGATCGCGGAGCGGCGCGCGAAGCTTGCGAAATTGCGCGAGCGCGGCAATCCTTTTCCGAACGACTTTCGTCGCGATGCGTTGGCCGCGGATATCTTGACGGCGTATGGCGAAAAGAGCGCCGAGGCGCTCGATGCGGCGGCCGTGCGCGTCAGAGTGGCGGGGCGGATGCGCGCCAAGCGAATCCTGGGCAAAGCGAGTTTTGCCAAGCTCGAGGATTCGAGCGGCGCGATTCAAGTGTTTCTGCAGCAGCAGGCACTCGGCGAGGTTTACGATGAATTCAAGGGTTGGGATGTCGGCGATGTGATCGGTGCAGAGGGAACCTTGTTCCGCACTAAGACCGGCGAGTTGTCGGTGAGGGCCCAGCGTTTGGTATTGCTGACCAAGTCGCTGCGGCCGCTGCCCGATAAATGGCACGGGATCGCCGATACGGAATTGCGTTATCGGCGACGCTACGTCGATTTGATCATGAACGAGGACAGCCGGCGCGTGTTTGAAACGCGTTCGCGAATCGTGCGGTACCTGCGCGCCTTCCTCGATGCGCGCGGATTCCTGGAGGTGGAAACGCCGATGCTGCACCCCATCCCCGGCGGTGCCGCGGCGCGTCCCTTCAAGACTCATCACAACGCTCTGGACGCGGATATGTATTTACGCATCGCGCCGGAACTGTATTTGAAGCGACTCACCGTCGGCGGTTTCGAGCGCGTTTACGAGATCAACAGAAATTTCCGCAATGAAGGGGTGTCGACGCAGCATAATCCTGAGTTCACGATGCTCGAGTTGTATCAGGCGTATGCGGATTTCACCGATCTCATGGAGATGATCGAAACCCTATTTCAAGGTCTTGCCGACTCCTTGGTGGGGTCGCGCAAGCTGATTTACCAAGGTACCGAAATAGATCTGTCGCAGAGCTTCGCGCGCACGAGCATTGAAGACATCATTCTGGTGAACAACCCCGATCTGGACCCCATGTCGCTGCGCGATGCATCGTACTTGCGCCGCGTATGCGATCACATGAAAATTGCCCACAAAGCCGCGGATGGCCCGGGAAAATTACAAATCGAGATTTTCGAGAAAACCGGCGAGCACACTCTGGTGCAGCCCACCTTCGCGTATGCCTATCCCGCCGAGGTGTCGCCATTGTCGCGGCGCAACGATGCGGACCCCTTCGTCANNCAAGCGCAGCGCTTCAAAGACCAGGTCGAGCGCAAGGATGCAGGCGACGAGGAAGCGATGTATTACGACGCTGACTATGTGCGCGCGCTGGAATACGGCATGCCGCCCGCGGCGGGACTTGGATTGGGAGTTGACCGGCTGGTCATGCTGTATACGAATTCGCCCTCGATTCGCGATGTCTTGTTGTTCCCTCACATGCGGCCCGAGATTTGACGGGTATACCGATCGGCGTATTCGACTCGGGCGTCGGCGGGTTGACCGTGTTGCGTGCGTTGCGTTCGGCCATGCCCGCCGAGAGCTTCATCTATCTTGGCGATACTGCGCGACTCCCTTACGGCACCAAGAGCGCGGAAACGGTCGTGCGCTATTCTTTGCAGTGTGCGGCCGCGCTGATTCAGCGACGCGTTCGCTGTCTCGTGGTTGCTTGTAATACGGCGTCTGCGTCCGCGCTCGACGCCTTGCGCGCGCATCATCCCGCGCTGCCGATCATCGGCGTCATCGAGCCGGGTGCGCAAGCGGCGGTCGCTGCTTCCGTATCGCAACACATTGCCGTTATCGCGACCGAAGGCACGATCGGCGGAGGCGCTTATCAAACGGCCATACACCGGTTGAATCCTTCCGCCCGCGTCACCTCGAGGGCGTGTTCCTTATTCGTTTCGATGGCGGAAGAGGGTTGGACCGAGGGCCCGATTGCGGAGGCGGTCGCGCGCCGCTACCTCGATCCGATTTTTCAGAGAAACGATGCACCCGACACCTTGGTGCTGGGATGCACACATTTCCCGGTGCTGGCCGCGGCCCTACGCGCGGTGCTGCCGCCGCAGGTGAGCATTGTCGACTCTGCGGCGACGACCGCCGCCGCCGTGCTGCATCAGCTCCACGGCGCGTCTGGGGCGCCCGGCGCCCTCGGCGCCGTCTCCTGGCTTGCCACTGACGGTGCGGCACGATTCGCGCGAGTGGGGAGCACTTTTCTCGGCGAGACCTTGGCCGCCGAGGCGGTTGAGATCATCGATCTTTAGCGGGATCAGAGTTCGTAAGGAAGCGGCAATCCAGCGGCTGTGATCGGGGCCCCAGCATTGCCATCGGCGGCGGTCGTGCTCGCGTCCACGCTGAGCACCGCCAACGCTTCGAAGCCGCTGCCGCTTCGAATCGCCTCAATAAGTCGCCCAGCACGACCGTCGCTCAATTGCAGCGCCTGGCCTATGCGCCATTCACCGAGAGGTAATAGCAGCCGGTACAGGCGCCGCTTGATGCGGCCGAGGTGTTGGGTGCGTGCGATGATTTCCTGGCCGGTGTAGCAACCCTTACTGAAGCTGATGCCGTCCAAGAGATCGAGATTGAGCATCTGCGCGACGAAGGCCTCGCTCGTGCTCAGATATATCTGCGGCAGACCGGCGCGAATGTCCGCGAGGCGCCAGTCATGTTCGATTTGATCTGCTTGAAGGATGTCGCCGGCCAGTCCGTGCTCCGCCAGTTTCTCTGCAGCGCCGATGACCCAGAAGCGGCCAGGGTCGCGGTTGACGGCCGCAACACCGATGTCTTCCTTCTCTATGTAGCCGGTGCTCGATTGTGGAGCGGTAATGCCGGCGGACTGCAGGCGGTGCATACCATGCAGACCGGCGACATTCAGGAGTTCGCCGGCATCTTCGATCTTTACTTTGGCTCGAAGCACGAACTTGCGCAGTCCTGCCAAAGTCGGCACAACCAGTTCCCGCGGCAGGATCGCAATGACCCCGCTGGAATGGGGCAATAGGTGCATGAGCGCCAGCACCCGGCCTTGAGGGCTCGAGTACGCGGCCAATAGGCTCTGGCTTTCCGCGAGCCGGCGCGTATCGTTGGACACCTGACCCTGCAGAAAGCTCAGGGAGTCAGGTCCGGTGAATCGCAATACGCCTAAATGAGGTAAACGGCCCGATTGGGGTGGTGCGTCGGTGGTCATCGCACTATCAAATGGGTACTCGAACCACGATGTCAACCCTACACTTAAGTGCCGGTCGCGATTGCCTCGTTCGCTCAAATTCAGTCAATCAAGCGTTTATATATCAGTGTTTTCTGGCAAACTTTGGCGTGTGATGACGCATTCCGAAACACCCGAACAGGAAGAACCCGAACAGAAAGAACGACCTGTCGCCTTATCTGAGTCGCGCGAGGTCGGCGGGCGCGAAGGACCGGAGCCGACGCGCTTTGGCGATTGGGAGCTGCGCGGCCGCTGTATCGACTTTTAACCATGCCTCGTCCCACATCACCCCACTGGCAGATCTATCGATGGCAGATGGGCAATAGTCTGTCGATTTTGCATCGGTTGACGGGCGTCGCGCTGGCATTGGGTCTCCTCGCGCTGGGGTTTTGGCTGGTATCGTTAGCCGGCGGCGAGCAATCCTATGTCGCGGCCACAAAGGTGTTTGCGAGCCCTGTGGGATTCTTATTCCTCGTCGGTTGGACCTTTGCTTTCCTGTACCACCTCTTGAATGGCGTGCGCCATTTGTTCTGGGATGCGGGTTACGGCTACGAGCGCACGCAGCGGCACGTGAGCGGCTGGTTCGCAGTGTTGGGTGCACTTGGGTTGACGCTGTGCGTATGGGCGCTGATATGGCACTTCGCTCCATGAGTTTGCGAAGCCCCTTGGGCCGCGTGGCGGGATTGGGATCGGCCAAAGACGGCACCGCTCATTGGTGGGCGCAGAGGGTGAGCGCCGTTGCTCTGATCCCGCTGACGCTGTGGTTCATGTTCTCTCTGCTGGCGCTGCCGGCGCTTGACTACGCCACGGTCCGGGCGTGGCTGGCGTTTCCCTTGAGCGGCTTTTTGGCCGTGCTGTTGGTTGCCGTGCTGACGTATCACTCCTACCTGGGCACCATCGAGATCGTCGAAGACTACGTCCCTTCAGCCGGTATGAAGATCTTTACCCTGCTGGTGCTTCGGTTCCTGTACGTGCTTGTCGGCGGCGCGAGCATATTTGCGATTTTGCGCGTCGCGTTCGGATCTTAGAGGCTATGAGCGAATACAAATTGATCGACCACACCTACGATGTGGTCGTCGTCGGCGCCGGAGGCGCGGGTTTGCGCGCCACGTTTGGTCTAGCCGAGGCGGGTCTCTCCACCGCCTGTATAACCAAGGTGTTTCCGACGCGCAGTCATACGGTCGCGGCGCAGGGCGGCATCTCAGCGGCGCTCGGCAATATGGGCGCCGATGATTGGCGATGGCATATGTACGACACTGTCAAGGGATCGGACTGGCTCGGCGACCAAGACGCCATCGAGTTCATGTGCAAGGAAGCGGCGGCGGCGGTCATCGAACTCGAGCACTACGGCGTGCCGTTTTCGCGCACTGAGGACGGCCGCATTTACCAGCGGCCGTTTGGCGGCATGACCACGCACTATGGAAAGGGCATTGCACAGCGCACCTGTGCTGCCGCCGATCGCACCGGCCACGCCATGCTGCACACTCTGTATCAGCAATCGCTCAAGCACGAAGCGAATTTCTTCATGGAGTACTTCGCTCTCGACCTCATCATGGAAAATGGTGAGTGCCGCGGCGTGATCGCTCTCGACATGTCCGATGGCACCCTGCATCGATTTCGTGCCCACATGGTCATTATTGCGACCGGCGGTTACGGCCGCGCGTGGTTCTCATGCACGTCCGCCCATACCTGCACGGGTGACGGCGGCGGCATGGCGCTGCGCGCGGGCTTGCCGCTGCAGGACATGGAGTTCGTGCAGTTCCACCCGACCGGCATCTATGGCGCCGGCTGTTTGATCACTGAAGGCTCGCGCGGCGAGGGCGGATATTTGACGAACGCCCTCGGCGAGCGATTCATGGAGCGCTACGCGCCGAATGCCAAGGACTTGGCGTCGCGCGACGTCGTCAGTCGCGCGATGACCGTCGAGATTCGCGAGGGTCGCGGCGTCGGAACGCTCAAGGACCATATTGATCTACATCTGGAGCACCTGGGTCCCGCGGTCGTCAAGGAGCGATTGCCCGGCATCGCCGAGACCGCGAGAATATTCGCCGGAGTGGACGTCAATAAGGAGCCGATACCCGTGCTGCCCACCGTGCACTACAACATGGGCGGCATCCCGTGCAATGTGCATGGCGAGGTCATCACGCGCGTGAATGGCAGCGACACGGTCGTTCGGGGACTCATGGCGGTCGGCGAGGCGGCCTGCGTGTCCGTGCACGGCGCGAACCGCTTAGGATCCAACTCGCTGCTCGATCTGGTCGTGTTCGGGCGCGAAGCGGCGCGGCACTGCGCACGGATCGTGAAGCAGGATACGGCGCACCGTGCATTCAAAGCCGACGCCGGCGACAGCGCGCTCGCTCGTTTGGATAGACTGCGTCATGCGAAGGGCTCACGGCGCACGGCCGACGTTCGCCTAGGGATGCAGCGCGTCATGCAAAGCGATGCCGCGGTATTTCGCACCGCCGAATCCTTGAAGGACGGCAAGCACAAGCTCGCGGAAGTTTTCGCGTCCTTCGCCGATGTCCAAGTCACGGATCGGTCGCTGGTATGGAACACGGATCTCATCGAGACTTTGGAGCTCGACAATCTGTTGGGACAGGCCGTCGCCACCATGCATTCGGCGGAGAATCGCACGGAGAGTCGCGGTGCGCAGGCGCGTGAGGATTTTCCGAATCGCGACGACCATCATTGGATGAAACATTCGCTGTGCTGGGTAGACGCCAAAGGCGCCACTCAGTTCGATTATCGACCGGTGCATCTGAACACCTTGACCGACGATGTCGAATCGATACCACCCAAGGCGCGGACCTATTGAGGCCCGCGCAAACAGGAGCATTTGATGGCTGAATTCTCGCTTCCCGCCAATTCCAAGGTGCGCAAGGACGGTCGCATCTTCAAGGCACCGGCCGGCGCCAAGAATGTCCGTGTTTTCAAGATCTACCGCTTCGACCCTGACTCGGGCGGGAATCCGCGCCTCGACACCTACGAAGTCGATATGGACGCATGCGGTCCGATGGTGTTGGATGCCCTGATCAAGATCAAGAATGAGGTCGATTCCACGTTGACGTTCCGGCGCTCATGCCGCGAAGGGATATGCGGTTCGTGCGCCATGAATATCGACGGCAAGAATGGCCTGGCCTGCGTCAGCGCGTGCGCCGACGTCAAGCACGACATCAAGATCTATCCGTTGCCGCACCTGCCCGTCATCAAGGATTTGATACCCGACCTTACGAACTTCTATGCTCAGTACGCGTCGATCAAGCCCTGGCTGCAAACCCGCACTGCGGCGCCGCCCGATCGCGAGCGCCTGCAATCCAAGGAAGATCAGGAAAAGGTCGATCGGCCCTCGGCGTGCATCCTGTGCGCCTGCTGTTCCACCGGCTGCCCCAGCTATTGGTGGAACAGCGATCGTTATCTGGGGCCGGCGGCGCTGCTGGCGGCCTACCGTTGGATCGTCGATAGCCGTGATGAGGCTGCCGGCGAGCGCCTCGATTATCTCGAGGATCCGTTTCGGCTGTACCGCTGCCATACCATCATGAATTGCACCGAGGCATGTCCGAAGGATCTCAATCCGGCCAAGGCCATCGGCGAAATCAAGCAAATGATGGCCCATCGTCGCCTTTGATGGCCGCCCCGCCGCAGTTTCCTGCCGCCGATCACCAGGAACTCGGGAAACTGCGCTGGCGTTGCCGTCGCGGCATGAAAGAACTCGATGTTTTGCTGGCGCGCTATGTGGATGAACGTTTCTGCAGCGCGTCGAACTTGGAGCAAGACGCGTTTAACGAGCTATTAGACACCGAAGATACGGTTCTTTATGCCTATTGCCTAGGGTCCGAACGGCCGCCGCCGCAGTTCGCGGCCCTGATCGAGCGAATTACGGCCGTCTCGCTCGCCGGTCGAAAGTCCTCCGCCGATCAGTAGCGCCGAACCTGCCGCTGCTAGAATCCCATCCTGTGCGCAAAGTCACGTTTATATCCGGTCCGGCCCGGGAATTGTCGAACTTTTCCAGAGGCCGTAGGTCTATCGCGACAGGCTGGGTTGTGAACTCGCCGGTTTGGGATCACGCATGAGTGTTGAAGATAGTGACCTCAAACTGGTCGAGAGAGTCCAGCGCGGTGAGCGCGCGGCGTTCGACTTGTTGGTTCTGCGATACCAGCACAAGGTGCTGAAGCTGATCATGCGTTACGTGCACGATGCAACCGAGGCTGAAGACATCGCACAGGAGGCTTTCGTTAAAGCGTTCCGTGCGCTGCAGTCGTTTCGCGGCGATAGCGCGTTTTATACGTGGCTGTATAGAATCGCGATCAACACCGCGAAGAACGCTCTGGTTGCCACGAAACGCCGGCCCATGGATTACGATCTCGACCTTCAGGATCCCGAACAATACGATTTGCATGCCCGACTGGCCGAGTCCGAGACTCCGGAAGGCTTACTGCTCACCGACGAGATCCGCGACACCGTGAACCGCGCCATCGAGAATTTGCCTGAAGACTTGCGAACCGCGATCGTCCTTCGCGAGTTGGAGGGATTGAGCTACGAAGACATCGCTCAAACCATGGATTGCCCGGTGGGTACCGTGCGTTCGCGAATCTTTCGTGCGCGAGAGGCGATTGACAAGAAGTTAAGACCCATATTCGATGGCGGCCTTGGTCGGCCTGAGGAAACATGAGCGAACAAATTCGTGAGCAGGTCTCGGCATTTCTCGACGGGGAATTGCCCGACTCGGAAACTGAACTACTGTTGAAGCGGCTCACTCGCGATGGGGAGTTGCGCGAAAGCTTCGGCCGCTATGCCCTGATCGGCGAGGCGGTCCGCGGCCCGAGCCTTAGTCTTATGACGAAGGGATTCGCCGGTCGCGTCAATCTCGCCATCGACGGCGAACCCATACCGGCCATTGGGCAGGTCCCGCAATCTCGCGCACCCCGGTGGTGGCGGCCGTTCGCGGGAGCCGCGGTGGCGGCCGGTGTGGCGGCCGTTGCGGTCGTCGCCTTGCAGCAGCGGGCGGTTGCACCCACGTTACGGACAGCTGCGCAAAGCGCGGTTCTTGCCCAAAGCGGTGTCGCCGTGCAAGCTCCCCGGGAGGCCATCTCCTATACCGTGCCGGCGACGTCGCCCGCGGCGCCGGCGGCCATGCCGACGGCACGGTTGACCAATTATGTGTTCGCACACAGCAAATATTCCTCCGGCCTCGCTCAGCGCGGGGTGTTGGCGGACTTGCTCATCGAGGCCGACGAGCAGCAGCCCACGGTCAATGAAGCGGCGGCGCACGTTGCTCCATGACGCGGCTGATTCGCAACCGGGCCAACTGGCTCATTCCCTGCGCCGTTGTCGGCACACTGTTGAGCGCGCTGCCGCAGCGCTCTCGAGGCGCTGACGACCCCCGCGATTGGCTGCAGAAAATGAATCAGGCCTTGGCCACGCGCAACTACGACGGCACGTTCTTTCACTTGAGTGAAGGCCGCGTCGAGACCATGCGCATCGTGCACCGGGTGCGGGCCGGACGCGTGACCGAGCGGTTGCAGTCCCTGGACGGCTCCGGTCGGGAGTTCGTGCGCAATAACGGCGAGTTGACGTGTTATTTGCCCGACCAGCATACGGTATTGGTCGAACCGCGGACGGATCACGGCCCGTTTTTAGGATCAATGCCGCAGTTCGGCGCGGGTGTGAACGAGTTCTATCGCATCGAGTCATTGCCGGCTGCGCATGTCCTCGGCCGAGCGGCGCGAGTCATCGCCGTGAACCCCAAGGATCAGTTCCGGTTCGGGTATCGTCTCTGGCTCGATGAAAAGACCGCGATGCCGCTCAAGACCCAGCTCTGCGATTCACGCGGTCAAGTGATTGAACAGATATTCTTCGCACGCCTGGACATGCCGGAGAGCATTCCGGACAGCGATCTCGTGCCCTCGGTGCGCACCGAGGGCATGCGATGGGTGCGCCAGGGACCCTCACACGACAGTGCATCGCCGGCGCTGTCGGCCTACCGTGCCAGCGAATTGCCGCCGGGGTTTCACTTGACGGTGGCCGGCGCCCAGACGATCGGCGGCGCGACCGTCCCCGCGAGTCATCTGGTGTACTCGGATGGGTTGGCAACCGTGTCGGTATTCGTCGAAGCGCAGCAGCCCGATGCGTCGGGCGCCGGTGCGCCGGGCGCGGGCAGCGGTGCTGACACCGCCTCAAGCGCGCCGGCCGAACCGCCGATGCAAGGGCTTGCGCGGGTGGGTTCGGGATTCGCTTTTTCCACCGTCGTGCAGGGCCACCAGGTCACTGCGGTCGGTGAGGTGCCCGCCCAGACCGTGGAGTTCATCGCTCACGCGGTCAAATCATCCGGCGCCGCCGAACTTCCACGCCGTTAATCGGTGCCCGTCAGCCGCTCGCCGCGCTTTGTGCTGTATTCACGGCCAGGGTGCGGCCTGTGCGAGGATATGCTGAGCGAACTTGCCGCATTGCCGGAAGCCGCCCGCTATGGCGTCGATGTTCTCGACGTCGATGCGGACCACGCGGCGAAAGTGCGCTACGGCCATAAGATTCCGGTGCTGCTTTTCGCCGGAGAATTGGTGTGTCACGGGCACTTGGACGCCGAAGAAGTACATAAGGCCCTCGATTACCCTCGCTGACCGGTATAATCGGAGGTTTGTCCAGGCTTGAGGGTAGATGAAGAATATCCGCAATTTTTCCATCATTGCTCATGTTGATCACGGCAAATCGACTTTGGCTGATCGATTCATTCAGGAATGCGGCGGTCTCGATGCGCGGGAAATGCAGGCCCAAGTGCTCGACTCGATGGATCTGGAGCGTGAACGAGGCATCACCATCAAAGCACAGAGCGTCACGCTCGCGTTCAAATCCGTCACCGGTGAGCTGTACCAGCTGAATTTCATCGATACGCCGGGTCATGTGGATTTTTCCTACGAGGTGTCGCGGTCGCTGGCAGCCTGCGAGGGAGCACTCTTGGTGGTGGATGCCGCCCAGGGAGTCGAGGCGCAGAGTGTTGCCAATTGCAATACGGCTCTGGAGCAGGGGCTCGAGGTGCTGCCGGTCATCAACAAGATCGATTTGCCCTCGGCCGATCCGGCCAAAGTCATTCATGAAATCGAAGAAATCATCGGTATTCCAGCCGACGATGCCGCATTGGTCAGCGCCAAGACGGGGTACGGAGTGCCTGAGTTACTGGAGCAATTGGTCAAGCGCATACCCGCTCCTACGGGCGATCCGGACGGCCCTTTACAGGCGTTGATCATCGATTCCTGGTTCGACAACTATGTCGGCGTCGTCTCGCTGGTGCGTGTCATGAATGGTGCATTGCACACGGGCGCAAAGATCCGCGTCATGTCCACGGGCCGTAGTCATCAGATCGACAAGCTCGGCCGTTTCACCCCCAAACCCGTGACCCGCGAGTCCCTGAATACCGGGGAAGTCGGATTCGTCGTCGCCGGCATCAAGGAAATCGACGGAGCGCCGGTCGGCGACACCATTACCCTGGAAAACAACCCCGCCAAAGTGCCGCTCGAGGGCTTCAAACAGGTACAACCGCGGGTCTTCGCGGGATTGTTCCCCGTGAGTTCCGACGACTACGAGCAATTCCGCGAAGCGCTCAAGAAGCTGAAACTCAATGATTCGGCGTTGCATTTCGAGCCCGAGGTGTCGACGGCGTTGGGTTTTGGATTTCGCTGTGGATTCTTAGGATTGCTGCACATGGACATCGTGCAGGAGCGGCTCGAGCGCGAGTACGACCTAGATTTGATCACCAGCGCGCCGACCGTCATCTACGAGGTGCTGCTGACGGACGGATCGGTCATCAATGTCGACAATCCGAGCAAGCTGCCGCCGCAGGATCGGGTCGCGGAGCTTCGCGAACCCATCATCACCGCCAATATCTTGGTGCCCCCGGATCACGTGGGCGCGGTGCTGTCCTTGTGCAGCGAGAAACGCGGTGTGCAGAAAAAGATGCTGTTCCTCGGCAGTCAGGTGTCTCTGCAATATGAGTTGCCTCTGGCCGAAGTGGTGCTCGATTTCTTTGATCGACTCAAATCGGCGAGTCGCGGCTATGCATCGTTCGATTACGAATTCAGTCACTTTCAGGCGGCACCTCTGGTCAAGCTCGATGTCTTGATCAACGGCGATCCGGTCGACGCGCTGTCGCTCATCGTCCATCGCGACAATTCCTATAACCGCGGCCGAGAATTGGTCGACAAGATGCAGGAACTGATTCCGCGGCAGATGTTCGACATCGCCGTGCA
>PMMB01000144.1:0-2042 GCA_003165495.1 Gammaproteobacteria bacterium
CAACTCTTGCGCCTCGGCCGCGTGCCGGGCCGTGCGCGACAGTGCGGTAGCCGCCCCGGGCCATCGCGTCTCGATCAGGGGCCAGATTTGCCGGCGCAAAAACCCTCGGTCAAAACGCAAATCCTCGTTCATCGGATCGATCACGGAGGCGCCGCTTGACGAAGCGCCGAAGGCAAGAAGCTCGCCTTGCGACACCGCCAGCAGCGGTCGTAAATGCCAACCGCGCCCCAAAGGCCGGCAGATGGGCATGGCCGACAGGCCTTTGAGCCCCGCTCCGCGCAAGGCCTGCAGCAGCAGCGTTTCGGCCTGGTCTTCGCTGTGATGAGCCGTCAATAAACATTCACCGAGCCGCAACTCCAGGCCCAGCGCGGCATAGCGCGCGTCGCGCGCCGCCGCCTCGATGGATGCGCCGGGCGAATATTGGACAATGACGGGAATCACGGTTAAGGGAATGTTGAAGCCGGCACACAATGCCTCGCAGGCCTCACGAAAGGAGGCAGCGGCACTCTGCAGGCCATGATCGATATGCACCGCACGCAAGCTTAAGGCTCGGAAGGTCGCGCCCAAAAGGTAAGCGGCAGCCAATAGAGCGGCCGAATCCGCGCCGCCGCTTAAGGACACCACCAGCCCCGTGGCGCCGGCGGGAGTATGGGCGTCGAGGACCGCGCGCAGGGAAGCCGCGGAAAAGGTCATGGGCGCGCGCTATGCGTCCCGCTACGCGTCCCGGAACACACCGAATCCGCGTAAGCGAGCTTGCCGCGAATCGAGCAATTGCGTCACCGGTTGATTGCGCAGTTCGGCCAAATGCTTGACCATACTTTGCTTGACGGCCTCCCCCATGACCTGCGGGTCGCGATGCGCGCCGCCGTGCGGCTCTTTCAGGACTTCGTCGACCAGGCCCAGCTTCTTGAGCCGCTCCGCCGTGCCTCCCATGGCGTCGGCCGCGATTTCCTTTTTTTCCGTGCTCTTCCACAAGATGGAGGCGCAGCTTTCAGGGGAAATGACTGAATACGTGCTGAACTGCAGCATGAGCAGCCGATCGCATACGCCGATGGCGAGCGCCCCGCCCGATCCGCCCTCACCGATGACCACGCTCAACACCGGCGCCGCCAAATGGGACATTTCGAACAAATTGCGTGCAATGGCCTCACTCTGGCCACGCTCTTCCGAGCCGATGCCGGGATACGCTCCCGGCGTATCGATCATAGTGACGACCGGAATGCGGAACCGCTCGGCCATTCTCATCAGGCGCAACGCCTTGCGATAACCCTCGGGCTTGGGCATGCCATAGTTGCGCCGCACCCGCTCCTTGGTGTCGCGGCCCTTCTGATGACCGATCAGCATCACCGGCGTACCTTCGAGCCGTGCCAACCCGCCGACGATGGCCAGATCGTCGCCGTACATGCGATCGCCGTGCAACTCATGCCAGTCGGTGAAAATCATGGACACGTAGTCGAGCGTATAAGGACGCTGAGGATGACGCGCCAACTGCGTGATTTGCCAGGGCGAGAGGTTGGCAAAAATGCTGCTCGTAAGCGCCTGACTCTTCGATTGCAGGCGTTTGATCTCGTCCGTGATATTGACGCTCGAGTCCGCGCCCAAGAATTTCAGCTCCTCGATCTTCGCTTCGAGCTCCGCGATCGGCTGTTCGAACTCTAGAAAATTCATCGCCATGAAGACGTTTCCTCGCCGCGAACATCATTACGTGGACCATACACTAAATACCAGCCGTCGCGGCCCACCAGGGCGGTAAGCTTATCGAGTAATTCCCGCGATGCGCGCACCGACCAAGTGTCCGCCAAATTGAGCCGTCCGGTGTAATCGGGCCGGTTGACTGCCACACTCACGCCGCAGGGACCGCGCAAGTAAGGCTTTAACATTTGTTCAAATCGATTCATGCCCTGCGGACCGTCGAATTCGGCGGGCCATCGCAGCCAGAGACGGCGCGCGAAGCGCTCGCGTGCGCGGTCGATATCCATCAGAGACTTTGCCTGCAATCGCCACGCCTCGATGAAATCGTCGAAGCGCAGCGTGCCGTCGAT
>PMMB01000144.1:2066-4292 GCA_003165495.1 Gammaproteobacteria bacterium
GATCAGTGTCACCCGGTTCGGCCGCCGACGGATTTCCAGGACCAGGCCGGCGACGGTGATCGCCTTGCCGGCCGACCAGCTACGCACGCCGTCTATGGGGGCGGCAGGTTTGGGAGTGCTGACGACATCTGCGAGACGAGCACAGCCAAGCAACTTCAAATCCGGTTCATACGGCGTGATCGGGTGTCCGCTCAGGAACAGGCCGAGAGTCTCGCGCTCGCCCGCCAAACGCTGTGCCTCGGTCCAGTCCGCCACGACACTGTCCGAGGCTGCGCTCAAACCGAACAAGTCCACCTGCCCCATGCTCACGGCACGAGAATTCTGTTCGCCCAGATGCATCGCGCGATCGAGTTCGGCGGTGAGAGTGGCGCGATTCGGCCCGATCCGATCCAAGCTGCCTGAACGAATCAACGCGTCGAACACGCGCCGATTCACCCGCTGCAAATCGATGCGCCGGCATAGGTCCGGCAGACTCTCGAACGGCCCGTTGGCGGCGCGCTCCTCGATGATGGCTTGCACGGCAGCGGCGCCGACGCCTTTGATGGCTCCCATGCCATAACGAATACTCATGGGACCCGAGACATGAAACGCATACACCGATTCATTGACGTCGGGCGGCTGAACGGTGAGCCCCATGCTGGAGCATTCATCGATCAGCGTAACCACTTTGTCGGTCTTGTCCATGTCCGAGGACAGTACCGCCGCCATGAAGGCGGCCGGATAATGCGCTTTGAGCCACGCCGTTTGATAAGACAACAGGGCATACGCCGCGGAGTGCGATTTGTTGAAGCCGTAGGCGGCGAATTTCTCCATCAAATCAAAAATTCGCGTGGCCTGCGCCTCGGGAACTCCCCGAGCCACCGCGCCTAAGACGAATACCGAGCGCTGCTTGGCCATTTCCTCGGCCTTTTTCTTGCCCATGGCTCGCCTGCAGCAAGATCCGCGCCGCCCAACGTGTAGCCCGCCAAAATTTGCGCGATCTGCATGACTTGTTCCTGATACAGGATCACGCCATAGGTCGCCGCCAGCACCGGCTTCAAATCCGGATGCAGGTAATCGATGGTGGCGCCGCTGGTGTCATGCTTGCGTGCAATGAAATCTTCGACCATGCCCGATTGCAGCGGCCCGGGCCGGAACAAGGCCACCAACGCCACGATGTCGCCGAAGCGGTCCGGCTGCAGGCGGCGAATCAGATCCTTCATGCCGCGCGACTCGAGCTGGAATACGGCCGTGGTTCTACAGCTCTTGAGCAGCTGGTAGGTCGCCGCATCGTCCATGGGCAGAGCGCTGATCACTATCGGCGGCTCGCCCGCAGCGGAGCGCATTGCATTGATGTCGCGCACCGCCCAGTCGATGATGGTCAGGGTGCGCAATCCCAAGAAATCGAATTTCACCAGCCCGGCGGCCTCGACATCGTCTTTGTCGAACTGCGTCACCGGCGTCGTGCTGCCCTCTTCGCAGTACAGTGGGGTAAAATCCGTCAACACCGACGGCGCAATGACCACGCCGCCGGCATGGGTACCCGCGTTGCGGGCGAGGCCCTCGAGAGTTCGCGCAAGGTCAAGAAGTTCGCGGATCTCGGAATCGCCCTCATACAGGCGCTTGAGTTCCTCTTCTTGTTCGAGCGCCTTGTCGAGCGTNNGCCTTGGCCGCCAAGGTGCCGTAGGTGATGATTTGCGATACGCGCTCGCGGCCGTATTTGTTGGCGACGTAGTCGATGACTCGGTCGCGGCCTTCCATGCAGAAGTCGACGTCGAAATCCGGCATGGACACGCGCTCGGGATTCAAGAATCGCTCGAACAGAAGATCATGCTCGATCGGGTCCAAATCGGTAATGCCCAACACGTAGGCGGCCAGCGAACCCGCGCCGGAGCCGCGGCCGGGTCCCACCGGCACGCCGTTGCCGCGCGCCCATCGGATGAAATCGGCCACGATCAAGAAATATCCGGCGAATCCCATGGAGCAGATGACGTCGAGCTCCAGATTCAGGCGCGCCTCATAGGCGGCTGCAATATTCGCAACGTCGGCGTTGCCGGCCGCCTCGAGCCGCGCCTTAAGGCCGCGCGTCGACTCCACTTCCAGGAACTGCTCCGTGGTACTGCCTGCGGGAACAGGATAGGCGGGAAGCATCGAGCAACCTAAGCGGATTTCTAGCGAGCATCGCTTCGCGACTTCCACCGTATTATCAAGTAGTTCCGGCGCATCTTTAAAAAGTTCCGCCATCTC
>PMMB01000129.1:0-467 GCA_003165495.1 Gammaproteobacteria bacterium
CTGGAGCCGGAAGAGGACAAGAAGATACCGACGGTTTGCCATTCCCTCGACATGGCCCTCGACTATCTGGACAAGGACCGTGGGTTCCTCAAGGCAGGGGGCGTCTTCACCGACGACCTGATCGACGCCTACATCGAGTTGAAGATGAAGGAAGTGACGCGCGTGCGCATGACCACGCATCCGATCGAAATCGAGATGTACTACAGCCTGTGAGGTTTTCACTGGGTGCGTCGCGCCCAAAGGTGACGGCGGTCACGTCGCCGTCACCTCGTTTTGTGGCTGGGAGGCGATAGGGTTATGCTTTGGACTTATGCACCCTTGGAGGCCATGGATTGTGCTAGCCGCCCTCGCATCGTTTGCGGGACAGGCCGCCGTGGTTTACAAATGGACCGACTCCGATGGGGTAGTCCATTATTCCGATCAATCGGTACCCGGTGCCGAGAAGATATACACGTCAACCAGCTCGA
>PMMB01000129.1:476-1715 GCA_003165495.1 Gammaproteobacteria bacterium
CGAGTTATCCATTACTTCGCCGGCCCCCGATCAGACTTTCTTCGGCGACGAGGTCGTCAGCGTGAATCTGGCGCTGACCCCAAGTCTCAAGCCGGATCAGACCATCACCTGGCGCCTGAACGGCCAACCAATCGACGATCTGGGGGCGGCCACGACCCACTTCGCTCTGCCGCACTTGGATCGCGGCACTTACGCCATTGCCGCGACCATCACGGATCAAGAGACGGGCGAAACTCTGAGCACCAACAGCGTCAACTTTTTCGTTCGGCAGCCTTCCGAGTTGTCGCCCCAGCACCAGAAGCCTTAGGAGCCTGGCTCCTCACGCATCTCTTGCGCCAACCGGACGCTCCGATTGGCCGCTGAATTCAAGTCAAGCGCAATTCACATTGAGGGCACCGAGCTGCTCGATAACCTGGTGACCAGCGTGTTTCTGCTGGATCAGGGCTTAAATGTCGGCTATTTGAACGCCGCCGCGCAAACCCTGCTGGGCTTGGGTCCCAACCAAGCCCTGGGCCGGAGCATCACGGAATTGACGCGCGGTGCCGAGACCTTGTTGCCGCTGTTCGATCGCGCGCGCCAGGGAAGCGAGGGAGTGGTCCAGCGCGAACTCGCGTGGCCGGCGCCGGGCGGAGTCGATCGCATCCTCGACTGCGCGGTGACTCAAATAACGTTCGGGCAGGACAATTTCCGACTCCTCCTGGAAATCGAGGACATCACGCAGCATCGGCGCCTGACTCGCGAAAACGCGCTGCTGGCGCAATTGGGCGGGAGTCGCTTGATGGTCCGCCAGCTCGCGCACGAAATCAAAAACCCGCTCGGCGGTTTACGCGGTGCCGCGCAACTGCTCGAGCGGGAACTCTTGGATCCGGCGTTGCGCGAGTACACGCGCGTCATCATCAGCGAAGCAGACCGGCTCACGAACCTGCTCGATTCCATGCTCGGACCCGGTCGTCCGCCCGCGAAGCAGCTGATCAACGTGCACGAGATACTGGAGCGTGTTTATCATTTGCTGCGCAGTGAAGCGCCCGAAGGTGTCACCGTCGAACGCGACTACGACCCCAGCCTGCCGCCGCTCACGGTGGATCCGAACCACATCATTCAGGCCATGCTGAATCTGGGCCGCAACGCCATCCAGGCCCTGTCGGGCGGCCACGTGCAGTCGCCGCGGCTCATCCTCCGAACCCGCGCAGCGAACAATGCGAGCGTGGGCGCGCAGCGCCATCGGCTGGTTGCCTCGAT
>PMMB01000129.1:1737-10801 GCA_003165495.1 Gammaproteobacteria bacterium
CGCCACGGCGGCCTGATCGAATTCGACAGCACCCCGGGTAGAACCATATTCGTCATTTCTCTGCCCATGGACTCCGTATGAACTCGAAACCGCTGCAAGTTTGGTTGGTCGACGACGATGCTTCCATCCGATGGGTGCTCGAGAAGGCGCTGAAGGGCAGCGGCATGACCGCTAAGTGTTTCGATCAGGCCGACAATGTCTTGACGGCGTTGCGCTCCGGCGCGCCCGACGTATTGATGACCGACATCCGCATGCCCGGACGCAGCGGGCTCGACCTGCTCAAGGAAATTCAAGTGTCGCGGCCCGGGTTGCCCGTCATCGTCATGACCGCGCACTCCGACTTGGACGCGGCAGTCGCGGCGTATCAGGGCGGTGCGTTCGAGTATTTGCCCAAGCCCTTCGACATCGATAAGGCAGTCGATCTGGTGCGCCGTGCCGCGCAGCAAGCAACCGTCACTATCGATGTCGAGGCCGCGCGGCGCAGCATCCCGGAATTGCTCGGCCAGGCGGCGGCCATGCAACAAGTATTTCGTGCGGTCGGCAGACTATCCCGCTCCAGCATGACGGTGTTGATCACGGGCGAATCCGGCACGGGCAAGGAACTCGTGGCGCGTGCTTTGCATCGCCACAGCCCGCGCTCCAACAAAGCCTTCGTCGCTCTCAACACGGCGGCCTTCACCGCGGATTTATTGGAGTCGGAGCTCTTCGGCCACGAGAAGGGCGCATTCACCGGCGCCGATGCGCTGCGTCGTGGACGCTTCGAACAAGCCGACGGCGGCACGTTATTCCTGGACGAAATCGGCGACATGTCTCCGGCGCTGCAGACGCGGCTGCTGCGCGTGCTGGCCGAAGGCGAATTCTATCGAGTCGGCGGACAAACGCCCGTGAAGGTCGATGTGCGCGTCATCGCCGCGACTCATCAAGATTTGGAAACGCGCGTGAATTCCGGGCACTTTCGCGAAGACCTGCTGCACAGGCTCAACGTGATTCGCATCGAAATCCCGCCGTTGCGCGAACGACGGGAGGATATTCCCGAACTATTGCGGCATTATTTAGCGGTTGCCGGACAAGAGCTGGGGGTCGAGCCGAAGTTGCTGACCTCGCCGGCCGAGTCCGCGCTCGTGACTTTCGATTGGCCGGGCAATGTCCGCCAGCTCGTCAACGCCTGCCGGCGTCTGACCGTAACCGCGCCGGGGCGGGAGATTCGCGCCGAGGATATTCCAGCCGATCTCGGCGGCGTGCCGAGCGGCCACTCCGCGAATCATGATTGGATGGCGAAGCTTGCGCATTGGGCCGAGCAGGAATTGGACGCCGGAACGCGGCGGCTGCTGGATCAGGCGGTGCCCGAAGTCGAGCGCATATTAATACGCGTGGCGCTGCGCAAGGCCGACGGCCTGAAGCAGGACGCGGCCAAACTCTTGGGCTGGGGCCGCAATACGCTGACTCGCAAAATGAAGGAATTGGGCATGGAGGACGTTACCTAGTCCGCGGTAGTTTGGCGCGACGGTTATAATTAATGCCGTCATGGGCGACTTCCTTTCACATAAAATCGACGCGGCGCAGCGGCTGCTGCTCGGCAACCCGCCGATGAATTGGCTGATCGCCGGGATCGTGGCCATTGCGGTGTGGTCGCGTGAACTACGAAACAGCCTCCGACAAACTTCACAGCATACCCAGACTGCTCGAGAGCATCGTTCGCGAACAGGCGAACGCCCGTTTCGAGCGCTGCCATCTGAAGACCCTTGGGGATTCGGCCTTGCACTTCGAGTTGTCGTATTTCGTGCAGCAACCCAGTCTGAATCCCCTGCTCGACCTGCAACAAACCGTCAATTTTCGCATCATCGACGAGTTTCGCCGTTTGGGGATCGAATTCGACTATCCGACACAGCGCGTGATACTTACGCAGCAACGAACTTCCGCGGATAAATAGCGCGGCCCCAAGCCAACGGCGCCACAGTCAGTATCGGCAACGACCCAAATGTTTCATGTTGTACTGTTCGAGCCCGAGATTCCGCCGAATACCGGTAACGCCATTCGCTTGTGCGCGAACACCGGCGCGACGCTGCACTTGGTCAAACCGTTGGGGTTTCGCCTGGATGACAAGAGTCTGCAGCGATCCGGCCTTGATTATCACGATCTTGCGTCCGTCGAAGTTCATTCTAGCTTCGACGCTTGCCTCGAACGGCTCGCCGGCGCGAGGGCTTTTGCCGTGGAAACCACGGGGCGCCACTGCTACAGCGATCTTAAGTACCGCGCCGGCGATGCGTTTGTGTTTGGGCGGGAAACCCGCGGACTCCCGGACGCCGTGCTGGATCGAGTCGGACGAGAAACGTCCTTGTTCATTCCCATGCGGGCGCAGAGTCGCAGCATCAATTTATCCAATGCGGTGGCGCTCATCGCCTACGAGGCCTGGCGCCAGCTCGACTTCGCCGGTGCCGCGGCGGCAATTGAACCCAAGCAATCTTAAGCTAGAACAACCAGTCCGCGAGTTCGGCGCGACGCAGCAGTCTAGGTGCCGTGCTCGTGAGAGCCTTACAAGAACAGGGTGCCTTCGAGTACGGCAACGCAGCGTCCGCCGATATGCGTTCCGGTCACCGCTCCAGCGTCTTTCGCAGTGCGCCCGAGCAGTAGACTCGGGCGGCCCATATCGGCGCCTTGATGAATGCGCCATGCAAGTTCGGCACGCTCGTCGGGCTGAAGTGTCGCAAGCAGGGCGATGGTCGCGGCGCACGCACTTCCTGTGGCAGGGTCTTCGACGATCCCGTCCAGCGGCGAAAAGGTGCGCGCATGCAGAACCGTCTCGTCGGACGCGGAGGATTCGTCACTCGCCCGCCAGTACGCGAAAATTGCGTCCGCTCCGTCGAGCGGCAAGATCTCAGCATGCGCGGACGTTTTGGGCTTCGAGCGATGGAGCGCATCCCGGCTGCCAAGTTCGACGACGAGAAATGGCAGGCCGACGGAGACGATCTGGGGAGCATGCACCCGCATGGCGATGTCGGTTGGATCCAGCGACAGGCATGCCGCAGCAACCTCTCGCGATACGATCGACCGGCGCGACAAACTCTCCGGTGCCCGCAGCTCCGCGCCGACGGTGGCGCCGCGCTCGCGTAGCAGCTTCAGCGGCACGAGACCTGCGGCCTCCTCGAACACGAAAATTCCATCCGCGGCAGCAGCCGCGAATTCTCTCTCCCGCGCCAGCATAAACGCCGTTCCGACATTCGGGTGCCCGGCGAACGGTACTTCGGCGCGGGGCGTAAAAATTCGCACCTTGGCGGTGTGCGCGGGGTCGTCCGGCGGCAGTACGAACGTGGTTTCTGAGTAATTGAACTCGAGGGCGATGGCCTGCATCTGGGTTGTCGAGAGGCCGGCAGCGTCCAAGACCACCGCGAGCGGATTCCCGCCGAACATCCGGTCGGTAAACACGTCCGCCGTCACATAGCGTCGCTTCATGGCTGCCCCTGCGTGAGTCACTCCGCCTCCGAGCGCATTTCCCGCCCCATCAGCGCTTGTACCGCGGCTCGAACTGGTTTGTCCTCATGCATGACCCGGTAAATTTCTTGGCATATGGGCATGTCCACCGTCAGGCGCCGCGCTACGTCGTAGACCGCGCGCGCCGCGGGCAGGCCTTCGACCACTTGACGAATGCCGCTCTGTGCTTCGCTCAATGATTGACCCCGACCCAATGCCATGCCGAAGCGCCGATTGCGGGATTGATCGTCAGTACAGGTGAGTACGAGATCGCCGAGGCCGGCGAGGCCCATGAAGGTTTCGCGCACTGCCCCGAGTTTGACGCCCAGCCGCATCATTTCGGCGAGTCCGCGCGTGATCAACGCCACTCGAGTGTTGGCGCCGAAACCCATGCCGTCGGCGATACCTGAACCGATCGCAATGACATTCTTGACCGCGCCTCCGACCTCGACACCCATGATGTCGCTTTGCGTATAGGCACGGAAATTCGGTCCCGACAGGCTCAACGCGAGTTCCTTCGCGAAGCGCTCGTCCTGGGAGGCGACCGTCATGGCGGTCGGCAGGCCGGCGCCGACCTCCTTGGCAAAGGTGGGGCCGGACACTACCGCCCCCGGCCGGTTGCCCAAAATCTGCTGGGCGACCTGGTGCGGCAACATTCCCGTCGCGATCTCGAATCCCTTGGTTGCCCAGGCGACCCGCGTGCCGGCAGCCAGGTGGGGTTTGATGCTCTCCAACGTCGCGCGAAAGGCATGCGAAGGCACGGCGATCAGCGCATCGCGTGCATCCTTGAGCGCTTGTCCAAGGTCGTTGGCCACCTGCAACGCCTCGGGAAATCCGGCGTCCGGCAAATAGCGCTCGTTGCGCCGCGCGCGTCGCATCGCATCGAGCTGGACGCCGTCGCGTCCCCACAGCTGGGTGAGATGACCTTCTCGTGCCAGTTGAATGGCGAGTGCCGTGCCCCAGGAACCGGCGCCGATGACCGTCATCGATTCAGCGCTTGGGCGCTGCATCCCGGGGGCCCTCTTAGTTGACGAGACCAGGTTGCGGCGCGTCCGACGCCTGCGCAAACAAGGCCTCGAAGTTGACCAGCGGGAGGAGAAAATTCGGGAAGCCGCCCTTGACGATTAAATCTGAAATCACTTCGCGGGCGTAGGGAAACAGGACACTGGGACAGAAACTACCGATCAGGCGTTTCAAATCTTCCAGCGACGCTCCGGTGATCGAGAACACCCCCGCCTGCTTCACCTCGACCAGGTACAGCGTCGCCTCGCCTTGCTTCGCCTCGAGCGTGATGGTCAAGAGTACTTCGCGGACATCCGCCGCGAGTTCCTCGGCCGTAGTATTCATGTTGAGCTGAAACTTCGGCTCCCACCCTTGATTGTTCGGCAGCCGCGGTCCGTTCGGCGATTCGTAGGAACAATCCTTCAAGTAAACGCTTTGCAGGCTCACTTGGACGCCACCGATGCTGGCCTCTGGTCCCGCAGTTTTAACCTCGTTCATCAAGCCCCCTGAATTAATCGATCCAGTTCCCCACTGCGATCGAGTTCGAAAAGATCGTCGCAGCCGCCGACATGCTTGTCGCCGACAAAAATCTGCGGAACCGTGCGTCGATTGCAGCGCGCAATCATTTCCTCGCGTGACTTGCCGTCATCGTCGATATTGATTTCGCTGAAAACCACATTCTTCTGAGTCAATAAACCACGGGCTCGCTGGCAGTACGGACACCAGTCCGACATGTACAGCGTCACGGTGGGTTGGGTCACTTCGAGCTTCCCTTACCGCCCGGCGAGGTTTTCGCCAACGGTAAGTTGTCCTTTACCCAGGCATTTAGGCCGCCGTGCAGATTGAACACTTTGGTGAAGCCGAGCTTCATCAGCGTCCGCGCGCCGCCGGCGCCGCTGGTGCCGCTGTCACAGTACGTAATCACGTTTTTATCGCGCCATTTTTTCAAGCTTTCGGCCTGTGATGCGAGTTCCGCCATGGGCACGTTGCGCGCGTCGCCGATATGGCCCGCGTCGTACAATTCCTTGCCGCGAAGATCGATGACGAGAGCGCCTTGATTCATGAGCCGCACGGCCTGCATCGCGCTCAACGCGGCAAACGCCTGTACGCGCTCGCGAATCTCATAAAAAGCCACTACGGCGGCAGCCAGTACCGCTCCGGTCGCCAAGTAAGGATGATGGCCAATGAACTCGAACAGTCGCTGCATGCGGCTCGCACAATAGGTTTTCGGGCCGATAAGTATAGCAGCGGGCACAAGGCTTGTATGCTTGCCATCCTTAGATGAACCTCAACAGTAACCTTTGCCTCAGACACTTATGCGCAGCCGTCGCATTGACCGCCCTGTATTGCGCCGGTGCCTGGGCGGCCGCACCCGAACTTAACGACTCCGCGCAGGCGAAAGCCAAACTTAGCATAGTGCGCGCGCGTATCGCTGCGCTCACCAACCGGCTGGGCGACGAACTCAAGGAACGCGATGCGTTGAGCGCGCGTCTGCGCGAGGCGGAGCTCGACGTTACCGCGAAGCGCCAACGGCTGGATGCGTTACGTGCCGCGCAAATCGCCGCGGAGCGGCACCGATCGGAGCTGCGCGGCGAGCAGGGGCGCGATCAAAATGCGCTGCAGGCGGAGCGCGCCGCCTTAGGCCAGCAAGTGCGGGCGGCATACATGATCGGCCGGCAGGAACAACTCAAGTTGCTGTTGAACCAGAGCAATCCAGCGAGCCTCGGCCGCACGCTCACCTATTACGGATACTTCGCTAAGGAGCGGAGCAGTAAAATAGACACCATTCAGGGTCAAGTGATGCGGCTGCAGCAGTTGGTAACGGAAATCGATGAACAAAGCGCGCAATTAACGACTCTGCAGAACGACGCGAGCCGCGAGGTTGCGGGGTTGGAGCGCGCGCGTGCGGACCGCGCCGGCGCGCTGGCGGCGCTCTCGAAGCAAGTAGCGAGCGGCAATCAGGAGCTTGTCAATTTGCGGCGCGAAGAGCAGGCCGTGGAATCCCTGGTAGCCGACCTCGCGCGAGTGATGCAGGATTTTCCGGTCGATGCAACGCAGAGCTTCGAGCGAATGCGCGGCAAACTGCCATGGCCGGTGCTCGGGCGAGTGACCGCGTACTATCATGAGCAGCACGCAAATTCCGCGCCCGGAATGCTCTGGAACGGCGAAATGATAGAAGCGGCGCGCGGCGCCAAAGTGCGCGCTCCGTTCTTTGGCCGCGTCGTGTATGCCGACTGGCTGCAGGGCCTTGGGCTATTGCTCATCATCGGACACAGCGGCGGCTACATGACCCTGTACGGTCATGCCGAGGTACTCTACAAATCGGTCGGCGACTGGGTCGCCCCAGGGGATGTCATCGCGGCCTTGAGCGACGCCAACGGCGCCGCCCCGCAGCTGTACTTTGAAATTCGCGAAGGCCGTAAAACCGTGAACCCCAAGCTCTGGTTGAAGACAAACCCATGAGCGACGGGGATTCTTTCGCGCACAGTGCCGCGTTATGTTGCGTTACGCGATATGTTGCATACGCGATATGTGCCGCATTCAAGATCTGTGATGAAATACCTAATGTCTCCTGATGATCTCTGACGAACCGCCGAACGCGTCGTGGATTTGCCGCGCCATTTGTCGGAATCTTGAGTTGATGACAGCTTCGGTCGAAACTTGGAAATCGTATGCGCAATTACTCGCGCGCTTGAGTCCAAGAATCAGCCACGTCCTATTCGCGAGCGCCGACGGCACCTCGTGGTGGTCGAGCGACCCCTCGAGCGCATCCCGAGTGCAGTACGCGCTTTCTCTTTTGCTAAGTTCGCACACCACCCGTCACAGTGAGATCGACGGCCTGGTGGAGAGCGAAGACAGTGCCGAATCGCGCTACGGATTTCGTATTCGCGGCGCGCTCGGCGAATTGTTGGGTCTCGTTGTCATTGCGCTGCCTACTCCTGAAGCGCGTCTCGACTTAGCGGCTGTCCACTCATTGATTAAGCCGGCGCTCGACTGTTTGCAGAGCGAACTCTCGGCACGCGCCGCCATCGGCGAGCTGCACGAGAATCTCGCAGACAACAGCCGCGAACTCGGCCTCTTTCAGCGGCTGTCCGAGGCGGGGGCCGCGGACGGATTGGAGTCGCTGGGACAAATTCCAACACTCGCGAACGAGCATCTTTCGGGGGTGGTCGCGGCAATTCTCTTGCCGGAGCGGAATATCACGATTTGCCGCAAACGGCCGGGTCAACCAAACGGTATCGAGAGTGACGTCCTGGCGCAAATGCACCGCCACCTCATGACTCGCGCGCAGTTGCACGGCTGCACCCTGGTTGCCAACCGCCTCGCTCTCGACGGTTCCAATGCTGCGGTGCCATACAAGGCGATCTCAACACCCGTTCGCGATGAGGCCCGTCGAGTCATCGGCGTGCTCGCGGTGTTCCGCGTGGATACGGACGGTGACTTTCAGCTGCGCGACGCCGAGGCCTTGGAATTGCTGGCGCGCAAGGCTGCGCAGATCATTCGCTCGAGCTTCGATCCCGCCACCGGTCTGCTGACGTCGGCGGCGTTCAGAACTCAAACCGCGGCGAGGCTGGCCGATCAAGAACTCAGGCAGAGCACTCACGGATTGCTCTATGTCGACATCGATCAATTGAATGTGGTCAACGAAAATCACGGAATGCACGTCGGCGACGAGGTCATTCAGGGCATCGCAAACCTATTGTCCCGGCGCGCCCGGGAGGGCACGCTCATCGCACGGGTCGGCGGGGACCGATTCAGCATGCTTGTGCCGGGCTGCGGCATTGAGCCTGCCGCCCGGATCGCCGAAGAACTGCGCAGCGCGGCCATCCGCTTGAGCGGCGCGCGCGGCGACAAGCCTTTGCTCGTGTCCTTGAGCATTGGTGTCTCGCGTCTCGGCGACCGCGATCGACGCCTGGACCATGCGATGGCCGCCGCCGAACTCGCCTGCCGTACGGCCAAGGAACGCGGCCGCAACCGAGTTGAAGTCTTCTATGGCAATGAGCAACACTCCGGTGGGGATCGCTCGAGCTCAAGCTTCGCTGCGCAAGTCAGCGCCGCGCTCGCGTCCGATTCTTTCGAGCTTCTGGCGCAGCCCATTTTACCGTTGAGTTCGGCGCCGGCCGATCCGCGCTTCGAGATTTTGTTGCGCATGCGTGCGGCGGATGGCACCCGGCTTGACCTCGAGAAACTGGTCGGCGTCTCCTCTTGCCAGGATCTTGCCCGCGGTATCGATCGGTGGGTTATTGAGCAGGCGATCGAGCGTCTCGCCGCTTGCCGGCATCTGCTGCGGCAGCATCCGGCGAAATTCTCCCTGAATTTGTCGTCGGCCTCGCTTGCGGACGGCGAATTCTGGCGAATGTTGGAAGACCTCGTACGGAAGAGCCGCATCGAACCCGGTACCCTCGGCTTTGAATTCCCCGAGGAGGCTGCGAGCGCGCATCTCGGCACCATTGCGCCGTTTATGTGCAGGTTGCGCGAACAGGGAATCTCTTTTGCCCTCGACAACTTTGGCCGCGGCATCGGCTCGCTCTCTCATTTGAATTCGTTGCCGGTGTCATGCATCAAGATCGACGGCAGCTTCAGCCGTGATCTC
>PMMB01000129.1:10810-12150 GCA_003165495.1 Gammaproteobacteria bacterium
CGACTTGCCCCTGTACGCGTGCTTTGCCACGTCCACCGGCCTATTCGATCCCTCAATAGGGAAAGCGGCGGCGCTCGGCGGCTAGCGGCGAATCGCCGCCGCACGTATGCTGCTGTCCGATGATTACGAAATCTCGCAATGTCTTGTTGCTGGGCCTAGGTTTCGGCGTAGGTCTGTCGCTTGGGCTGGCGAGCGGGGTGCTCGCCGATAAACCCAGCGCGCCCGGGACCGACCTGCCGTGGCAAGACGCCCGCATGCTGGCAGACGTGCTGGAGCACGTGAAGCATGACTACGTGAATCCCGTGGACGATCACCAGCTGCTGCAGGCGGCGATTCGCGGCATGGTTTCCTCGCTGGATCCGTATTCGGCTTACCTCGACGGTGACGAGTACGACGAGGTCAAGATCTCGAGTTCGGGCCAGTACTCGGGAGTCGGCATCGAGGTGTCGATGGAGGACGAGGAGGTCGTGGTGGTATCGCCGTTCGAAGGCTCGCCTGCGGCCGCGGCGGGGATTCGCGCCGGTGATGTCATCGCCACCATCGACGGTATTCCCGTGGACACGACAAACTTGGCGGACACGATCGGGCGCATGCGCGGCAAAGAAGGAACGTCGGTCAAGATAGGGATTTTGCGTGCAGGCAACACCGAGCCGCTGCAGTTCACCCTGAACCGTTCGCGCGTCGAATTGCACAGCGTGAAGGCGGAGCTGCTCGAGCCCGGCATGGGGTACGTGAGAATTTCACATTTCAGCGAAACCACCGGCGATGATCTGGACGCCGCGCTCAAAGACCTGCGTAAACGCAATGGCGCGGCACTCAAGGGCCTGGTGCTCGACTTACGCAACAATCCGGGCGGTGTACTCGAGGCGGCGGTGTCCGTCTCCGATACTTTTCTCGACGCCGGCGTCATCGTGACCGCCAAAGGGCGCACGCCGGAGTCCAAATTTGAAATGGATGCAACACCGGGTGACGCACTCAATGGCGCGCCGATCGTGATATTGATCAATGGTGGATCGGCGTCGGCGGCGGAGATCGTCGCCGGTGCCCTCAAAGATAACCACCGCGCGAAGCTCATGGGACGCACCACTTTCGGCAAGGGCTCGGTACAGACGGTCATTCCCCTGTCCGGCGACCGCGCCATCAAGCTGACCACGTCGCTCTATTACACGCCGTCCGGAATATCCATCAATCACCGAGGCATCGTTCCTGACATCGAGTTGGAGCGCGATCCAAAGCCGCCCAGCGTGCCGGTGCCCGCCGACGCGCCGCTGCTGCAGCGTGACGCCGAAGTAAGGCGTGCGGTTCAGGAGTTGAAGGTGCCGGCCGTCGGCGGCAGCGGT
>PMMB01000359.1 GCA_003165495.1 Gammaproteobacteria bacterium
GGCACGCTCGGCGCACGCCGCGAGATGATGATCGGCTTTCTCGCCGAGCCCGCACTGTTGGTGGTGATCTTTGTCTTTTCGCTGCAGTGCGCAACCACAGCGCTGCCGATGATCGCGGAACGCCTGTCTGCACAGTCCTTCACACTCAATCCAAGTCTCGCCTTTATCGCCGTGGCGTTCACGATGGTGTTGCTGGCGGAGAATGCGCGTATCCCGGTTGACAACCCCGCCACACATCTTGAACTGACCATGATCCACGAGGCCCTGCTGCTCGAATATTCGGCGCGTCACCTGGCGCTCATGGAATGGGCCGCGGCATTGAAGCTCCTCAATTACGCGTGCATCGGGATTGCAGTGTTTATTCCCTGGGGCATTGCGACCAGCCACGCTCCGGTGAGTTTGGCTGTGTCGGTTACGTTGCTCGTCGTGAAACTCACTGTCGCCGGTGCGGCGTTGGCGTTCATTGAAACTGTATCGGCGAAACTGCGCGTGTTTCGCGCACCGGAGTTTCTGGCAACGGCTTTTCTGTTTGCAGTGCTCGGCCTGCTTGTGCGGCTGTTGCTGGGAGCATGAACATGAACGCGCTGCCATGGGATCTGCAGCTCCTGAACACACTGGCGGGATTATTGCTGATGCTTTCCTTCGCCATGTTGTCGCAGCGGCGCATCGTCGCCCTCGTCAACCTGCTCGCGCTGCAGGGGGCTCTGTTATGCACCGCCACTCTGTTGCTCGCATGGCGGACAGGCAGTCACCACTTGTACGTGTCCGCAGCGCTCACGCTTGGGCTGAAAGTGATCTTCCTGCCTTGGTTGTTGCATCGTCTCATTCATCGCCTCGGCGTCTACTGGGATACGGAGCCGCTGCTAAATGTCACCGAGACGATGCTGGTGGGAGTGCTGGTCGTGATTTTTGCATTCGGACTGGCACAGCCGATTTCGGCTCTGGCAAGCACGGCGACACGCAATTCCATTGGCATCGCCGTGGCAGTGATCCTGATCGCATTCCTCACCATGATCACGCGCCGCAAAGCGATGTCGCAAGTCGTCGGATTCTTGTCGATGGAGAATGGACTGTTCTTCGGCGCGATGAGCGCCACCTACGGCATGCCGATGATCGTCGAATTGGGTGTTGCGCTCGACGTCCTGGTGGCGATGCTGGTTCTCGGTGTGTTCTTTTTCCAGATTCGCGAGCAATTCGACAGTCTGGATCTGAAACACTTCGAATCCCTGAAGGAAGACCAATAATATGGAGTTCGTTATCCTATTGGGGACCCCGCTGCTCGGCGCATTGACGCTGGGTATGTTAGGGGGGCGGCGTTGGGCACCGGAAGTTAATGTTGGCTTTTCGCTGGTCACGTTCCTCGCGGCATGCGCGCTCACCTCAAGGATCGTGGCACACGGCAACTTGCTGGTCGCGCACGAGCAATTCTTTATCGATGCCTTTAACGTGTTTCTGGTGACGTTGACTGCGTTCGTCGGTTTGACCACCGCATTGTTTTCCCGCCCCTACATGCGCATAGAGGCTGAGCACGAACGGGTGTCGGCCGGACAACTCCGGTTGTATCACAGCATGTACCAGCTGTTCATAACAACGATGCTGATTGCCCTCACAACAAACAACATGGGGCTCATGTGGGTAGCCATGGAAGCCGCCACTTTATCCACCGTGTTGCTCGTAACGCTGTATCGAACTGCCGCGAGTCTCGAGGCGGGCTGGAAGTACTTTATTCTCTGCGGCGTGGGCATCTCCCAGGCCCTATTCGGCACCATTCTCCTGTATTTTGCGGCCGAAAAAATCCTGGGCTCGGAGGGCGTCAGTGCGCTGCTGTGGACGCACCTTAATCTGGTCAAGGGTCAACTCGAGCCCGCCGTACTCGGTCTGGCATTCGTGTTCTTGCTCGTGGGATATGGCACCAAGGTGGGCCTGGCGCCGCTACACAATTGGTTGCCNNGTCGTGCGCTGCAAGGTGCTCGTCGAGGGCTCGCTTCAGTCGAACCTGCCGGGCCGCATGTTAATGGGTTTTGGGTTGCTCTCGGTGGTGCTCGCCGCGTTTTTCCTGTGGCGACAGCGCGATGTCAAGCGGTTGTTCGCCTATTCTTCAATCGAACACATGGGCATCATTGCATTCGCCTTCGGGATGGGCGGCCCGGTGGCCAACTTCGCCGCGCTATTGCACATGACCGTGCATTCACTGACCAAATCGTCGATTTTCTTTGCCGTCGGGCACGCGACGCAGAAAGCGGGTTCGCAGCTCATGGACAACATTCGCGGCCTAATCACCTTGAGCCCCACCGTCGGCTGGGGATTGATGATGGGTACTCTGGCCATTCTCGGCACGCCGCCGTTCGGTGTATTTGCCAGTGAATTTCTTATTCTGACGACCGCCATGAAGCAACAGCCCTGGGCGACGCCCATTCTGCTGTTGGCGCTCGGTGTAGCGTTTGCGGCAATCTTCGGTCGCGTGCAATCGATGGTCTTTGGAGACACGACGGCTAAACGTTTGCCGCATCCACCCGCGCTCGTGCCGGTATTTGCGCATCTGGGTTTGGTGCTGATGCTAGGTTTTTTTATTCCACCCTATCTCGCTGACTGGTATCGCGCTGCGGCGCGCTTGATCGGGGGAGAGTGAGATGCCTCTGCAACGATGGTTCGATCAAGCGGCCCAACAGTCTGAATCGAATGGCGACGGAGTGATTGCGGGCGCGCCGAAAGCTTGGGGTCTAATCGTGGCGCGGGACAAATGGCGTCTAGCCGCCGAACACATGGCGGCCCATGGGGGTCGATTGCTCTCGCTGTGGGCGAGTCGCGACGGCAACGGCGACGATATCGTCCGAGCCGCGTTCATCGCTAGCCCGGGCGTGCTCGTACTGAGCTTGCCGCTGACGGCAGCGGAGGTCGACTATCCCGGCATCGAGCAATGGTTCCCGAGTGCAGGGCGCATGCAACGCGCCGTAGCGGATCTCTCGGGATTGCGTATTACCGATGCGGATACGCGGCCGTGGTTACGTCACGCCGCGTGGCCCGAAAGCTATCATCCGTTAATCCACATAAATACGCCTCCATCGCCTGCGGTACCCGTCATTGACAACTACGCATTCGTACTGGTGGAAGGCGACGGTGTGCATGAAATTCCGGTGGGCCCCATCCACGCGGGAATCATCGAACCCGGGCATTTCCGTTTTTCGGTGGTTGGTGAAAAAGTTCTTCGACTTGAGGAACGTCTGGGGTATGTTCACAAAGGCATTGAACGGCGCTTTTCTGAACTACCGATGCTCAGTGGTCACCGATTGGCGGCGCGCGTCTCCGGTGATTCTGCCGTCGCGTTTTCGTGGGCATATTGCCAGGCGCTCGAAGGCATAGCTGCCGCGCACTTGCCCCCGCGAGCTACCTGGTTAAGGGCCCTTGCGTTGGAATTAGAGCGTCTTGCCAATCATTTGGGCGATCTCGGTGCAATTGGCAACGATGCCGGCTTTGCCTTTGGGCTTGCCCAGTTCTCCCGGCTCAAGGAGCAACTGCTGCGCGCGACCCAGCGAGCTCTCGGGCAGCGTTATCTCATGGATTTCATCGTGCCGGGCGGCACGCGCCTCGATCTTGCATCGACTGGCACCCTCATATTGATTGAATCCATCGAATCGATCATGGCTGAGGTCGACACACTGCGTACGATCTACGACGAACACGCGGGGTTGCGCGACCGATTTGTGGGCGCCGGTGTCGTCACGCCGGCCCTGGCGGCGAAATTAGGGTTGACCGGGCTTGCAGGTCGTGCGAGCGGCCAAGACTTTGATCTTCGCTGCGATCTGCCATGTGATCCGTATGGCGACCTGGCGCCTCAAAAGACGGTGCGCTCTGAGGGCGATGTGGCGGCGCGGGTCGCCGTCCGCTTCGATGAAGCGACTGAATCCGCGCGTCTCATAAAACGAGTACTGCGGCACCTGCCGATCGGTTTGCATCATGTGCCAGTTTCAATACCCAGCGAAGGTGCCTTAGGTGTCGGAATGATCGAGGGATGGCGCGGCCCAATATTTCTTGCGCTTGAAACGGACGGTAGCGGAATGATTCTACGCTGTCATCCACACGATCCGTCGTGGCAGAACTGGCCGGTGATCGAACATGCTGTCATCGACAATATCGTACCGGATTTTCCGTTGATCAATAAATCCTTCAACCTGTCCTACAGTGGACACGACCTATAGTCATGTTGAAGACGCTGCGCCAAATCTGTCGCACAGGGATCGTCACGGAACCGCCTCCGTTGAGCGACGACACGCTACGCGTCGCCGATGCGTTGCAGTCGCGCATACTCGAAGTACTCGGCCGCGCGCTCTGTATTCGAGCCATTGATGCCGGGTCCTGTAACGGTTGCGAGTTGGAGATCCATGCGCTCAATAATCCGCTCTACAATATCGAAGGACTGGGCATCCGCTTTGTAGCAAGTCCGCGGCACGCAGACCTATTACTGATTACGGGGCCCGTTGCAAAGAATATGGAGGTGGCGCTTCGACGCACCTACGATGCCACGCCCGACCCGAAACTCGTCGTTGCAATCGGTGACTGCGGTTGCACGGGTGGAATCTTCGGTGAGAGCTACGCCAGTTGCGGCCGCGTGTCCAATGTGATCCCGGTCGATGTGGCGGTCCCCGGGTGTCCACCGAGTCCTCATCAGATCTTGAGTGGCATTCTGACGGCCATCTCCAAGGCAACAGGCGATTGACCGCTTTTAGGTTACACGCCCGGCCCGTGTTTTAGCTCTATCTATACTCTACTCGACACTATTTGCCAGCGGCGACCAGGGGATGACGCCAGATGTTCGCCGGTTACGTAATCTCAAGAGGGCAACGATTGATGCCGGGAATTTGCACCGGCGCGTTATCGCTCAGAGCTTCGGCAGCAACAAAGTCATCAAAGGGGCCACTCGAGATCCGGGCGGTTCGGACCTTGGCCAGTTGCCGTATTGCTATATGAAGCCCTTCGCCAAGCTGGCGGTCAAGCCGACTAATTGGTGGCTTCGATCAAATTTGAATGGTGCTGCTGAACGCATTAGAGCTTCGCACTGACGTTGAGGCCGGACTTGCTGACGCGAAGGCCGGTCGGTTCACTGAAGTCGAGGGGAGTGACGTGGACCGCCTGGCGCGAACGCGGCTAGCCGAACTCCACGATTACATCGCTCAGGATGCCAAGACCCGCGCATTGCCCCGAACTCGCACCGCTAACCCGTCTGTTCAGGCGCTCGCCACGGCCCTTGCAGCCTTGCACGCCCGTCGCTCTCGCTCCCGCTCGACCAAAAAATTGGCCGCCCAATAGGTCGTGCTCGATCATAGCAATGGTGCGCCCGGAGAGATTCGAACTCCCGGCCTCCTGGTTCGTAGCCAGGCGCTCTATCCAACTGAGCTAC
>PMMB01000303.1 GCA_003165495.1 Gammaproteobacteria bacterium
TCATCCATGTTTCTCATGGTGCGTGCGCGCATTACCGCAATCAATTCGCGGCCCAGCGAGTCGATCAAATTGCGCGGCGATACGGGCCGCGGGTTTTTGGAACGGGAGCAAAACCTCACCTGGTCGGCCGGCCTGATGGAAGACAACCAATTGATTGCGGGGTCTTGGTGGACACCTGCGGACGCGGGCAAACCGTTGGTATCCATATCGTCCGAATATCAAGAAGCGCTGCAGTTGAAACTGGGGGATAAGCTCAGCTTCGATGTCGCAGGAGAAACTTTGACCGTCGAGGTCGCGAGCGTCCGCAAGATTCGCTGGGACAGCTTCCGGCCGAATTTCTTTCTGGTTTTCCCGCCCGGACTCTTGGATGGCGCCGCCGGAACGTACATGACCAGCGTGTATCTGACCCCGGTGCAGCGGCCGGCGTTGGCCGATCTCGTGCGTCAGTTTCCGACGATCTCGGTATTCGACGTCGATGCCATTCTCAAGCAAATCCGCGACATCATGGATCGCGCATCTCTGGCCGTACAGTATGTCTTTCTGTTCACGCTGGTGGCGGGAATCGTCGTGCTGCTCGCGGCGGTGCAATCGACGCGGGACGAGCGCCGTTATGAAAGCGCCATACTGCGTACCTTGGGCGCCAGCCGCGGCACCGTGTTGCAGGGCGTCGCCGCGGAATTTTCCGCGCTGGGATTTCTCTCGGGCACCTTGGCGGCCTTCGGCGCCACCGGCGTCGGCTGGGTACTGGCGCGGCGACTGTTTTCGTTGCAGTACACGCTCGACCCTTGGGTGTGGGTGGTCGGATTGGTCTGCGGCACGATTCTCGTCGGCTTGAGCGGCACGCTGGCGACGCGTCGCGTGGTCAATACACCGCCCATCGTCACCCTGCGTGACGAGTGAGCGCCACTCAATGAACTTCGAGAATCAGCCAACCTACGGGAACGGGAGTACCGCGATCGGGCAGCGCTTCAATCCGTGCATTGTAGATGCCGGCGGCAAGCCCCGTGGAGTTGAGCGTCATGCGCAATTCGCCGTTCGAATCCCTGAGTAAATTATTCAATATCAGCGCGCGTCCCTGATCTTGCTTGTCGACGAACATACGGAATTGCTCCAGATTGTTCGCATAATTCAGATCGATGTGTAGATCCATGAGTTGCGGTGCGCTGCGGCTCACGACGATCCGTGCCCTATTGATGCCCGCAGCGCGGTCCGGAGTCACGCGAATCTCGCGCGACGAGGCCGGTTGCACCAACGAACCTTGGTTCATCAAGGTGCGGGTGTCGTCGAGTTCGCCGCGCAATAACACGTACTTCCCCAGCACCACCCAAAACGCGATCAGACTCAAGAAAGCGACCACACCCAAACCGATCGGCATATAGATGGTTTTCCACCAGGGCGGCGGGGATTCCCGCAGGTCCACGGATTGGCCGCTGGCTTCGAGCAGCTTGAGGCTCGTCTGGGCGCGCTCGGCCAGCTTCAGTTCATTCAGGAATTCGGGATGCGCGCGGCACCAATCCTCGAGTTGACGAGCGCCTTTGAACGGCAGCTTGTTGTCCAGATAGCGCTCGACGAGCTTGTGATCTTCGATGAACTGACGATCGAAGCGCGGCGGCGCGGTCTGCGGATTTCCCTGTGAAATAGTGCGAGCACTCATGCTTAAGCATTCCTCTGGAGGCTCATCATGACGCGTTCCGTGCGCAGAATATGTGAAATGATCGGCATATGGTCAGCCCATCTGCCCAGTCAAGCGCAAGCCGAGACGGCCGTCACGATTTATCGGTTCGCGCGGCGGCCACTACGCGATCGGATGCCGTGCAGCAGGCAGGAGGCGGCCGCTGTCCAATTCCGCGAAGACCGCTTCGCGCTGGGCCGGCGTGAGGCGCCGCCAGTCAATCTTCTCGGTGCCTTCCATGCGCAGCTGCGCATCGTCTATATGTCGCACCACACCGGGTTTGGCGCGCCAGCGTTGGGGCAAGCTGCCGGTGCGTCCGCGGTGCACCAGATCGATGATGGCTTGAATCACTCGTGCGTTGTTGGCGAGATCGGCGTGCGACTCATCCACGAAATAGCACTTGAGCTTGGGGAGCCTCGCCAAGGACAGCGGTACCGTGCCGTCGCCGTTTCTGTCCATCGCGTATTCAAACCCGTTGCCCAAGCGGCGCAAACCGACCACGGTCTCCTGATTGATGCCGACGATATGAACCATGCGCGAATCCACCGGCGCCAAACCAGCCCGTGCGGCCGCGACAGACCCCAGTAGCTCTGGACTCGGAGTGGGGCCATCAGCCGGCCAACAGCGAGCATCGAACAAATCTATTCCTTTGATGCCTTGCCGCGCCGGCAGCATGTGATAAAGCCCCGGAAATGTGCAGAAAACATTTTGCGCGAGATATTCCGCCGAGTGCTTGCGATCGAGAGTCGACATCTTGCGCACGAACGGATAGGTTCCGCGCAAGGCCTGAACGGGGGCGAAAGAACCGTGATTGGGGGTACCCAGCATGATGAGCTTGCGCACCAAGCGCTTGGGCAAAATCCGTGCGGCCATGCGCGCGACCAGACCGCCCATGCTGTGCGCAACCAGGATGACCGGTCGTCCGTCCCTTGCAATCC
>PMMB01000294.1 GCA_003165495.1 Gammaproteobacteria bacterium
CGTTTGTTGGCCAGAGCCGAAAACGCACTGCTCGAAGAACGCCTCGACGAAGCATCGGTCGCAATCGAGACGGCGCGCAAATCGGGCGTTGAAGGCGGCCGCATTGCGTTCTTGACAGCGCAGCTCGTCAAATCGCGCGAGCGGTTGAAAACGGCGCAAGCCTTGGTGCGCGTTCGAAGTGAACCTAATGCCGGCGAGGACAAAGTAAGCCCCTTGCTAACGCTCGCCGCGCAACGCATCAACGACGCACACCTCATCGACCCGGAGCAGGACAGCGCACTCTTTTACGTTCAGAAGGCGTTGCGGCTCGATCCCAATAGCGGTGCGGCGCAGGAAGCCGAAAAAACGCTCGCGGTGCGCTTGCTGACGGAAGCCCACAGCGCCATCGATCGCCGGGATTTTGCGCAGGCATCCGGTTGGCTCGAGGCCGCCAAAGGCATCGCGGCTGCGGCCAACATTGACGCAGCGCAGGGACTGCTCGCGAGTGCGCGACAAGAAGCGGACGCCGATGCCTGGACTCAGCTGCTGAATAACGCCACGGAGCGCTTGCGGCAGGATCGGCTCATCGAACCGGCCAACGATAGTGCCAAGTACTACTTGCTGACCTTGCGAGGCCTGGATCCGAGCAACGCCGGTCTCACTGCCGCAATGCAAGAGCTGGGGAAACGTCTGTTGGTCAAGGCACGCCGTGCCTTAGACCTCGGGCAGTACGATGCGGCGCGAAGCTGGCTGGATGAAGCAGCCACGAGCGGCTTTGCTTCGCCCGAATTTGATTCGGCAACGCATGATCTGGACACCGCCGTTGCCGGACAACAATTCCTGGCGAACGTCATCGCGGCCGGCGACCTCACGCTCGTCAAGTCGATAAAGCCGGCTTATCCGAGAAAGGCACTATTGAGCAAGACCCAGGGTTGGGTGGAATTGGATTTCACGGTCGCCGAAAGCGGCGCGGTGAAAGATATTGCCGTCCACGCCACCAGCGCTCCCGGCGTGTTCGACGGTGCCGCGATAAACGCCCTATCGCAATGGCGTTACAAGCCGATTCTGCGCGACGCCAAGCCTGCGGCGCAGCGTGCCCGCGTTCGAATCCGCTTCGCCCTGGCCGATTGACTCTTGAGGCTATGCGTAGGCTTAGGCCTAGGCCGCTGAACCGCAGGTCAGCGCAGCCATGTCCGACTCCTGCGTGAGCGCGCCGATTTCGGCCCCGATACGCAAATCATCAACCGCACCGAATGCGTGCTTACGCACGAGTCCGTGGCGATCGATCAAAACGAGGCTAGGTGTGCCGAGCATTTTGTTCATCCTTCGGCTCGAAGGTCTCGTAAATTCTCTGCGCCTGGGGAACCGCGCCGCCAATCGAGTTCGGGCACAACACCTGGAACGCGGCAAGCACGACTACCCGTCCGCGCAGACCGGAAAGCAGCAGCGGTCGATCCGTGTTGAACAATTACAAGAGGCAGATTAAGGCGTGGAATTCTTGCGAATTCCCCAGCAATGAGTTAAGGAGGCGAGCCGGCGATTCGCCGCGGACAATTTACGGCGCCGGGTTTCGTTCGCGCTGTTTGCGTTCCGCGATTTCCTCGCGATCCACAGCGACGCTGCGGGGCGCCTTGATGCCGATGCGAACCTGTGAACCGTTCACCGCCATCACGGTCACTTCGACATCGTCGCCTATGCGCAAACTTTCACCGGTGCGGCGAGTAAGTATCAGCATGTTGGAGACTCCCGGTGATTTGAGCCTCAATTAACCCACGCGGGGAACTTCCTCGCTGTGAGCGTTTTTCTGCGAGTCGCTGTAGGACTCCGCTGACCCCGCCGGGTCAGACCTTGTCCGCGCATTCCGGGGCTGCGGCCCAGTCACTGACGGTGGCTTCGTAGATGGCCAATTCCCGCAGGAGATCCTCGAGAGGCTGCGCTTTGCCCATCGCAAATCCTTGGCCGTAGTCGACCCCCAGGTCCGCCATGCGCGCCCGCAATACGTCGGTCTCGACGTATTCGGCAATGGTTTCCATGCACATGACCTTCGCCAGCTGAGCGATGGCTTTGATCATCGATTCCGAACGCGAATTGGTGATCGCATCGCGGACGAAACTGCCGTCGATTTTGAGATAGTTGACCGATAGATCCTTCAAGTACGCCAGCGAACTGACGCCGGTGCCGAAATCGTCGAGCGCAAACTGGCAACCCAGATCTTGCAAGCTGCGAATGAAATTCTGCGCCTTGACCAGATTGCCGATGGTTGCCGTTTCGGTCAATTCAAAGCACAGGACTGCGGGCGGTAGGCCGCTCGCTTTGATCTCATTGATCACGAACTCGAGAAACGACTCGTCCTGCAACGATTGACCGGAAAGGTTGATGGCGAAGCGTGCGATATCCTCGCCCACCGACGCGCTGTGTTTACCGAGCAGTCCGCAAGCGCGGTGCACCACCCAGCGATCCACCGTGGGCATGAGCTGATAACGCTCCGCCGCGGAAAGAAATTTGCCTGGCGGAATGATTTCGCCGCGATCGCCCAGCATACGGATCAGCAATTCGAAGCGTGGGCGGCCATAGTTGCCGCGCAACGGCAGAATAGGCTGTGCATCGAGGCGGAAACTGTCGTTGTCGAGCGCGTCGCGCAACTTGCCGATGACCAAGATGTCGGTGTGGCGCCTGATGATGCTCTGATCGGAATCCTGGAACATTTCGACGCGATTGCGCCCGCGATCTTTGGCCGCTTTACAAGCGATTTCCGCAGTGGCCAGTGCATGAGCGAGCGGGTGATCGGAGCGGCCTATCGGTGCGACGCCAATACAGGCGGACACTTGGAAAGAGCCCTGCCCGGCGCGCGGCAGGATGGCGGCGGCGGCCGCGCGAATCTTTTCCGCGACGATCGCCGCTGCCTCCATGTTGGAATTCGGGATGAGGGCGGCTAGCCGATCGCCGGAAATGCGCGCCGACAAGGCCCCCGCGGGCAAGGACTTGGCCATGCCCTCGGCGACACTGACGATCACATCGTCGCCCACGTGCATGCCGAAGGTTTCGTTGATGACATGCAGCCGATCGATGTCGAGATAGAGAATGATGTGCGTTTCCGCGGATGTCGACGGAGCGAGCAGCGCCGAGGCCTGACGTTCGAATGCCTGGCGAGTCATCAGGCCTGTGCTGGAGTCGTATTGGGCCTGAATGATGCTGGTCGCTCTCTTCGCCAGCACTTCGGCAATACGCGTTTGATGCATATCGAAGTCCGGCGCGCTCGGCGGATTGAACAGGGCAAGCACGCCCATGACCCGTTCTGAAGGGTGTCGCACCGGGCAGGCCAAGATCTTGTACGGAGCCGCGACGTCGCTCGGGACCTTGGAAATATGATTGACGACGATGGTGCGCTGCTGCAACTGCATCCAAACCATCAAATGATGCTGCGCCCGGTGCAGCGATTCCGGCGACATTGGCTGGCCGCTGCGCGTCAAGGACAGGGCGATGTTCTTGTCGGGCACCCACAATGCCGCGAGTGCGCAGCCCATGCGCTCGAGCGCGGTCTTCATGATGAGCCCGAATTCGTCGGTATCGCTCGCAGCCGCGGATTGATGCGACGAAATTTCCAGCATGAGATTCAGGTCGCGTTCGCGCACGTCGAGATCGCGTTCGCGAGAACCCAATTTCGAACGCAGCGTGAGTTCGCGCCGCAGGCACTCCAATGCCGGTTGCACCAACAGACGCACGGTCTGCAGCGGGCGCGCCTCGGATTGCTTGCCGGACAAACGCGTAATCAGGCTGACGACGCCTAGCAACTCGATGTGTTCGCCGCGTAGCGCGAAGGAGTACACGGCGCGGTCGGCATCGAGAATTCGCACGACGCCGGCGAATTCCGCGGCATCCGACAGGGCATTCGCGATGACGTCTTTGATGAAATCGGGCTCGTCGGCGCTGTCCCACTCGTCCGAGGCCCATACCAGGTTGGAAAAGCCGTCGTGCACGACCACTCCGCGCAAACTCGGCATGAGCATTCGAAGCAATCGACCGTAGGGGTCGAACGAGGCGTCCGCGGCGGGACTCTCGATGGCGGTCGACTTTATTTCCAGCACTGCGGCCATCCTAGCGTGTTCGAGGTAAGGAACTCCCGAATCAATGTGCTAGAAACGCGCCGATTGGGCCTTGACGGGAGTCGCAATTCAACCTAATACCTACAGGGTTTTCCCTAAACCCGTGACAATAGTCGCCGATTCTTGTGATGCAAATCGCGGATTCAACGCGGATCGCGGCTGCGGTGCGTCAAGACGCCGAGTAGATAGCGGCCGCCGGGGATGCGAATGAGACGAAACACTGTGCGCCAAAAGCGCCTCGCCTTCGCGTCGAGAATGGCGAGCGGCAAGGCTTCGTAGAGGTGCGCCAGGGGTTCATGCACGATCGCGCTTTGCGTGTAGATGGTTCTCGGTTGCTCCGCCGACTTCATGGTCAACACCGCTGCCTCTGCGCGCCACTCGATATCGATATCGCGGACAGCGGACGACCGAAAAGCTTCGGCCGCGCCGGAATCTGCGCCCCGCAGAAACACATCGATCGGTGCGGGCTCGCTGCGCGACAGTCGCCACGCACCTTCTCCAAGATTCCAAGTCAGAAATGGCCCGGGTAAATTGCGTCGCATCTTTGGTTTCATTGCTTCATCCTACGCGGGATGGACACGTCTATAAATCTACTCCCCGGACAGGCATTGAGCTCCAGCGGTCGCCCGCGACTCGATTACCTTGCCGTGGCGACGCTGGCTTTTCCCTTCATGTTGAACAGCGCCGTGCAGGCCGTGCTGAACGCGACGGACACCTGGTTCATCGGACGATTGTCTCCGGCCGCCACGGCAGGCGTAGGCGCAGTGTACTGGCCGATCCTGGTCTGCGTGCTGCTTTTCGGCGGAGTCGGTCTATCGGTGCAGACGTTGGTGGCGCAGGCTTACGGCGGTCATCGATATACGCGCGCGTCGCGGGCGACCTGGACCGCCCTTTGGGCTTCGCTGTTCACCGTGCCCTTATTTGTTTTGCTTGCCCTGACGGGCTCGTGGATTTTCGCGCCTTTCGACATTCCCCCCGAGACTCTGCGACTCGCTCTCGAATACTGGTTTCCGCGCATGCTCGGCGGACCGCTCGGCATCGCCCTATGGTCGCTTCTTGGCTTCTTCAACGGCATCGGCCGTCCGGTGATCACGCTGTGGGTGACCGTTGGCGTCGCCGTGGCGAATGCTCTGCTGAACCAACTGTTCATGTTCGACTTCGGGTTAGGGATAGCCGGATCCGCCTGGGCGACCAACGTCGCGCAGCTGGTCGGCGTGGTCACGGCGGCCGTATTATTTTTGGGAAGGGCGACGCGAGAGCGCTACGGCTCCCACCTGACCACGCGCCTGCATGCCCGAGCGCTATTTCGCCAATTCAAATTGGGATTCCCAATGGGATTGCTGATTGCCGCGGATATCCTTGGTTTTGCACTGTTTCAGTTGATGCAGGTACGACTCGGCATCGTCGACGGTGCGTCCACGCAGATCGTCATGATGCTCACGTCCTTTTGCTACATGCCCGCGGTGGGCATCGCAATGGCGGGTACCACACTCGTCGGGCAGGCTATCGGCGCAGGGCATCGTGATTGGGCGTTCAAGGTAGGCAACGGAATCATTTTGATCGCCGTGATCTACATGGGCGCGATCGGCGTGCTGCTCGCAGCGGCCGGCCCTTGGGTGATGCCGTTCTTCACCAATCGCGCGGATCCAGACGCCGCGCGCGTGGCGGCACGAGGATGTGAATTGCTTTGGATTGCCGCCGGATATCAGTTGTTCGATGGCTTCAACATCAGCAGCAGCGCGTGCCTGCGGGGTGCAGGCGATGTGCGCCTTCCGGCCATCATGGTACTTGCATTATCCTGGCTGCTTTTCGTGCCGCTCGCGCATAGTCTGTCGTTTGCACCGGGCAACGGCTGGGTGGATTGGTTGCCGCAATTCGGATTGGGCGCGGTCGGCGGGTGGTTTGCCGCCTTGACGTATGTTTGCTGCTTGGGATTGATGCTTTATCTCCGTTGGTGGTCCGGCGCCTGGCAGCGCATCGCGTTGCCGCTCACTTGAGAAGCGTAATGCGTGTTAGAGCGTGTAAGTTGAGTGTATGGGAACGAGCCGCGCTCGCGTTGATCTGGTGTACGCCGCCCTGCGCATGGGCAACCACCGACGCGGAAGTGCCGGCGCCCGTGACGCAGGTCATCGCCGCACAGCGGTTACCGCCGAGTGCGGTCAGCTTTGCCATCGTCGATCCGACCTCCGGCCGCCTTGTGCTTAAATTGAATCCGGACACACCGCGCAGTCCCGCCTCCACCATCAAAGTAGTCACGACGATTGCCGCTCTGGACTTGCTGGGGCCGGCTTACACGTGGCATACCCGAGCGTCGGTTCGCGGTGCGCTCAACGATGGCGTGCTCGACGGAGACCTGATTCTGCAGGGCGGCGGCGACCCTTACATGACCCTGGAACGATGGTGGAGCTTCGCGCATGCGTTGCGCTCCAAGGGGCTCAAGTCGATCCACGGCGATATTGTCATTGACAACACCGCGTTCTCATTGCCGCCCGAGGATCCCGGAAAATTCGACGGCCGGCCGAATCGCGCGTACAACGTCGTGCCGGATGCGCTGATGGTGAATTTCCAATCCATCGAGTTCCGGGTGGTGCCGGATGCGAGTGCGCGGCGGGTCGATGTCATTGCCAGTCCGGCGCCCGTTAATCTGGCGATTGAAGATCACGTCCGCTTCGCCGCGGGCCGCTGCGGCGGCACGGCCGGCAGGGTCGATTTCAAAGTGGCCTCTGCGAGTTGGGATCGTGTGGTATTCAGCGGGGCATTGTCGGCGCATTGCGCAGAACGTAGTTTTACTCGCGTGCTGCTGCAGCCGACTACGTATGCGTTCGGTACCTTCGTCGAGTTGTGGCGTGAATTGGGCGGCGAATTCTCGGGGAAGCTGCGTGTCGAGGCGGCGCCTGCGGATGCCCAGGCGCTGTTCAGCTTCGACTCCTTGAGCTTGGGAGAGATCGTGCGCCTGACGAATAAATTCAGCAGCAATTTGCTGGCGCGTCATCTGCTATTGACCATGGGCGAGGAGCGTTTGGGCAGTCCCGCTACGCTCGAGAAGGGGGCCGCCGCGATCGCCGAATGGAGCCGCGATCGCGGACTCGATTTACAAGGCGTAGACATCGACAACGGCTCAGGACTGTCGCGCAGCACCCACATATCGGTACTGCAAATGGCGCAGACCTTGAGTGCGGCGTATCACAGCCGCTTCGCGCCCGAATTTCTCGCATCGTTGCCATTGGCCGGCGTCGACGGCACATTGCGGTCTCGCATGAAGATGAGTCCGGCAGGGGACGTGCGTTTGAAAACCGGCCACCTCGACGGCGTCAGCGGAGTCGCGGGCTACGTCACGACAGCCAGCGGCAAAACCTACGTGCTGGTCTCATTGGTCAATCACAGTCGCGCGGATTTTGGCGCCGGCGAACCGGTGCATGCGGCACTGGTGACCTGGATGCTGGACAACTTATGACGTGCCCAACCTTTAAGGCCGCTCCATGTCCCACAGTATTGCGGTCACGTCCTTGCGCAGCCAGACGCCGAAGCCCAAGTACTTGAAGCGCCTCCGCAGGCGGCGGCGATACCAATCCCCCGGCCGCAGGTGCACGGCACGATCGGTTCGCGTTCGGTCGCAGTTCTCGCGCCAATCCTCGCGAGTCAGCGCGGATATGTACAAGGCGGCCGTGGTGAGTTTCGCGAGATTCGTGATGGCGCGCGCTGCATCGCGATCGTCAAGGTATTGCAGAACGTCGTAGCAGATCACGAGGTCCCTCGCGGAGCGCGGTGCGAAATCAACCACCGACCCTTGAGTCCATTGGTATCGAGTGCACAGGTAGTCGCTTGCCTCCAGGCCCTCATAACGGGCACGCGGCATTGCCGCGGCGAAAGGTTTGCGCAATAACCCCGTGCCGCAGCCGGCGTCGAGAATGCTGCGCACCGGTATGCCGGCGTGACGCAGAATCGCGGCGATCAGCTGCGCGCGGTCGCGCATTTCCGCCGCAGTCGTGACGCGAGTCGTCCTACTGAAGTAGTACTTGCGAAAGTAGGCGGAGTCGAAAGCCGCGTCTGTGCGCATGAATTAAAGTCCTTTCCTAGCCGCGTGCTTTTCCCACTGAATTTGACCTTCTTGTTTATCAGCTGAATTCAATGTTGTTACCCGTTTAGAACATGAGCCAGGCGCCGGACGTTTAAAATCGATCTTTTTCGAAACAAAGTCATTGCCTAAAGCCAAGCCAATTTAGCCATGATCGCATGCCTCACGTTTGCAAAGCAGTGGTCCGGAGGGTGCGCCTGGCCAACAAGAACAGCCTGGCGCACAAGCTAATCGCTGTGCCGACCGACCCGGGCGGCCATCCGACTCAAGATTTGTACTTTCCGGATGCCTTCCGCAAGGATCTTGCCTTCGACAGTCTCGGCGTCGCCGGCGTCGCCGCGCCCTCAGAGGACACAAAGTCCCAGGCCATGCGCAAAGTTCGTTCAAGATCCGCGTGCGACATTCTCGACAACCGCATTAGCATCGTCGGGTGCGGAGCGTAGTGGTCGGTGATGTAGTAGAGCAATGGGTGCTTCTTGAGCAAGGCAGCACGCTGCTCGAAACCCATTGCGACGACGGCACTGTTGACTTCGGCGGATTTGTTCACTGGCGTGCAGGCCAGCATCCGGCCATTCAACTTCAACGCCCGGACCCCGTAGTACGGGCTTTCGTTGACACCGGAAAGCTTGCATCCAAGCTCGATCACGGAATCAATACTGAGATGCGCACCGCCCATAACGTGGTACCACCCGTGTTGCAGTTCTCTCGGTCTTACATGGATCCAGTGAATTCGGGCTCAGTAATCGGCGTGCCCCGAGCCCGAGATGAATCGGATGCACGACTATTTTTGTTCCGCTCATACGCCTTTCCATCTACCGACCATGGTCACGAACCCAAGCCGCTACCGGCCTTAGACTACTCTGACGACAATGACGATGCCAAGGGAGTTGCCCGAGGGGCCCCACGTGATTGCTTACGTGCCTGACTGTTGGACAGCGCGGAGCGGACATTCGCGAACGCGGGTCACGGGCCAAACCCGGTCACTGACGGTAGCTAAATGGCTGCGGTAAAGCCGACGTTCGCGGCTTACAGTACTATCGCTCCCGTGGTTGTCTACGAAACAGAAGACTCGGGCACAGCATGGGACATGATGTTCTGATGAAAAACCATATTCTCAATCGCCGATCGTTTCTCGGTCTCACCGCCGCCGGCCTAGCAGCCCTGGGTCGGGGGAGCTTGTCGCGGGCCGCCAGCGCAATGGGGGCGCGCGATCCTGACCTCATCGTGGTCAACGGTAAGGTCTACACGGTGGATTCGCGTCAACCCACAGCCGAATCCTTTGCGGTCAAAGACGGCCGCTTTGTGGCCGTCGGCAGCACGACTGACATCGGTGCGCTCGCCGGCGTAAACACCGAGATCTTCGATGCGCAGCACATGACCATCGTGCCGGGGTTCAACGATAGCCACAATCACGCCCCTGGCAATGAGCTTTTGTACGAAGTCCTGGTGGGCAATCCGTACGACGTTGAATTCGTCAGTATTGCCTCGATCATCGACAAACTTCGCGAGCGGGCGGCAACCACTCCAGCCGACACTTGGGTGGAAGGCTATTTTTACGACGACACCAAGGCCAAGGATAAGCGTGCCCTAACGGTGCACGATCTGGATCTAGTATCCAAGGATCTGCCGGTCGTAGTGATTCACCGCGGCGGCCATACGGCTTTCTACAACAGCAAAGCATTCAAAATGGCCGGCGTCAGCAAATCGACGCCGAATCTCCTAGGTGGCACCTACGATCGTGATTCCAATGGAGAACTGACGGGGCGCGTGACTGACAATGCGCGCACGCGCATCGACGCGGTGGGCAAGCGTCGCCAATATTTAGGAGAAGAGGCGCTGCGGCGAGACCGCGATGGTCTGGCGTATATTTCCAAGCAGTTCGTGAGATTCGGCCTAACTAGCGTGTGTCATGAAAGCGGCAATCTCCGCGCACTACAGCAAGTGCGCGAACGCGGCGACCTTCTGCATCGCGTGAGCTACGAGGCGGACGGGCCGGAATTGGAGGCAATGATCTCCGGCGGCATGACGACGGGTCTTGGCGATGAGTGGTTACGGCTAGGTGCGACTTGCGAGCATGGCGTTGACGGATCGTTCTCGGAACGCACCATGGCCATGAGCGTGCCGTATCCCGACAGCAAAAGCGGATACAAGGGCAATGTGACCGAATCGCAAGACGTGCTGAACACATGGTGTGAACGCGTGCATCGGGCCGGCATTCAGATGAATTGCCACGCCAACGGCGATGTCGCCATCGATCACGTATTGACAGCCTATGAGCGCGCATTGCGATTGGCGCCGCAACCTGACGCTCGCCCGAAGATCACGCACTGCACCCTCGTCAATGACGAACTGGTACGTCGAATTAAAGCCATCGGAGCTGTGCCGGCGTTGTTTACGTCGTATGCGTACTACAATCCCGACAAGTTTCATTTCTATGGCGAAGAACTCATGAAGCGCTGCATGGCTTTTCGCACATTGATGGACGCGGGAGTGCCCACTGCAGCGGGATCGGATTTCGACCCGGGTCCGTTTTCACCGCTCATGGGCATTCAGGGCATGGTGACGCGCACCGGTTGGAATGGCGAAGTATGGGGCGCGAATCAGCGTATCAGCGTGGCTGAGGCCTTACAGGTGAATACGTTGAACGGCGCATATGCCACGCGCGAGGAACGGGTGAAAGGATCGATCACTCCGAGCAAATTCGCCGATTACGTGATGTTAGCCGAAGACTTGCATACGATCGACCCGGACAAGATCAAGGACATTAAAGTCCTGCGCACAGTCGTAGATGGTGTTACGCGATACCAGGGGTAACTCAAAGAGTTTGCCTATGCTTAGCGTGTTTTTGGGAGGCCCGATAGCTGCCGCTCGCGAAGGGCAGGTACAGTCGATAGTTCTCACTGAGCCGCCGCGGTGCCGAGTCCTTGCTGCACTCCCCCAATTCTAATCATCATTGCCAATACATCGATAGTTTCAGATTATTTCGTACCGGGTTACCAGGCAGGTACAAGACTTGGATGGGGGAGCCGGAAGCAGCCTGCCAATACTCGCCCCGGAGCGATGCGTTGCCCCTCGTTACATCTCCCTGGTCGTCGGCAAAATCATAGTAAACCCATATTGAATATGAGCTCCGTCCGTAGAGGACGCCAACCACGATGCCCGTGGTTGGTCGACCCATCCGGGCGAGTATCAGATCGCGTCGCAGCTGCCTGGAGGGCACGACAGCGATCAAAGCGAGGAAGGCACAGGGGAGTAAACCTTGAAAGATATTGAGCGGCCTCTCGCCAGCGGGCCTATTCTTTGTTGGGTCTGAAGGCAAGTAACTGACGTCGAGTTGAGCAGACTTGCCAACATGTCGAGGAGAACGCATGTTCCGGTCATCTCCATAACCCTGGTAAGTTTTTCCGTCGAGCTGGAATTCGTATCGGACGTTGCTGTATTCGGGCGGTCCCCGCGAGCTTAAAACCGTCCCGTTAATCGTTTGAGCTTCTTTGGCAAAACGGTAATCCATCTCAAACTCGCGCAGCGTTGCAAATGTGACCCCAACCCAGATCGAACCCCATACAGCAGCCAAGATCACTGCCCAGCGCCCGCGGTACGTAAGATGAGGCCGGGCGGCCTCCGTTGGCTGGACTGGCGGTTTGTACTTACGAAAGGCCTCGGCTGGCGTCAGGGGCAAGTTTTTTATCTTGAGGAATGCGATCCGCCGGCGTACAAGCAAAACGGCAACCAGCAGAACGATCGCTGCGCCAATCGAGAATAGAGCCAAATAAGTGCCGTTCCGTGCGAGAAAATTCATCATTGTTGGGTTCCGCGCGCTC
>PMMB01000114.1 GCA_003165495.1 Gammaproteobacteria bacterium
ATGCCGGCGATGACCCCCGAGACTTACCAGGAGCTGTCCCGAGGACATACGCAATAGTTCATTTGCGATACGAGGCCGTGATTTCGCGAATCAGTCGCGAAAATTATTGAATTGCAGCGGCACCCCGAGTTCCGCCTTGCGCAGGAACGCGATGGCGTCCTGCAAATCGTCGCGCTTTTTGCCGATGACTCGCACCTTCTCGCCCTGGATCTGCGCCTGCACCTTCAGCTTCGAGTCTTTGAGCAGCCGCGATACCTTCTTTCCCGTTTCGGCGTCGATCCCATGCTTCAATATCGCGAGTTGTTTGGCCCTGGCAAGATTGATTTCTGGGTCCTTCACCTCGAGACAGGCGACATCGATGCCGCGCTTGGCCATCTTAAGCTTCAGGATTTCCAGCATTTGTTTGAGCTGAAAGTCCGTCGGCGCAATCATCGTCACCGTCGTCTCCTCCAGCTCGAACGCGGCATCGGTGCCCTTGAAGTCGAAGCGCTGCCCAAGCTCACGGATCGCTTGATCGACCGCATTCGTCAATTCATGAGTATCGATTTCGGATACGACATCGAATGAGGGCATATCAATCTTCCGCGAGTAACTGGTCCAGAGTGGCTTTCACCTCGACCACGAACTGGGCGTAGTGATCACCCGTGGCGGGGCCGGAAAACCCGGTGTGGATCTTACGCACGTTGCCCTTGCGATCGATGAAAATCGTCGTGGGAAAGGCATAGAAACGATCCAGCGTCGGTAATCGCTTGGCCGCCTCGTCTTTGTCCGAGACGCCGGCGATCAGTGTGGTGTATTCGATGCCGTAATGCTGCCGGAAGCGTTGCGTGGCCTCGGCGGCGCGCGGAAAGTCGCCGAAGTGTTCGAACATCAAGGAGACGATTTCCACGCCCCTGACGCGATATTCCCGATATAGAGGCTCGAGGAATGCCGCCTCGTCATGGCAATTGGGGCACCAGCTGCCCGCCAGCGCCACGATCATCACCTTGCCTTGAAACGCCTGATCTTTGGAGGTGATCGTATTGCCGGCAAGATCGGGGAACGCGAAATCGAAATGCTTGGCGCCGGCGCGCATCGCCGTCAGTGTGTACGCGTCCGGCAGCGCGGCGTTCGGGTCGCGTTTGCCGGTCCATCGCTCGTGATACGCCGTACCGGACCAATAATCGCCCGCGAGCGCGCCGTCGGCGGCGACTTTTGCCTTGTATAGGAATGCATGGGCGCCGTCGAAGGTGGACAGGTACAGTTCATCACCGCGCACCTGCCCGGCAAGGAAGCGATGATCGCCGGTGTCAGTCAGGAACGTGCCGCCGACGGTATCGTGCGATTGCGTAAACTCTCCGACGGCAACTTCCGGCTTGCCGCCGTCGTCGGTGAAATTGACCGCCCAGCGGCCCGATATATCGGCGTTGTCGGTCGCGGCTGTCTCAAAAAAGCGGAACTGCCGCCCTCGTTGCGCATGCAGCGGGATGTGTTGCTGCTTGCCGCCCAGTTTGACCAAGCTGACTTCGCCCTGCAATTCATCGCCCTTCGCATCGGCGATGAGGCGGTTCTCATAGCCCGGCATGCGAATTTCCAGGTGCGCCCCGGTGATCGTGACCTCGTCCAGCTTGACCCGCTCCTTGCCATTGACCAAGTAACCGACGCTCGCCGTGCCCGCGGGTTCTAGATCAAGCCCGAAGGGCAGTTCTCCTCCCGGAAGCGTCAGTACGGCGCGGTAGGTCCCCATTCTCACGGCCGCGGCGGATTCGCTCTGCGGCGTTCCGCGGCGGCAAGCGCTCAAGCCCAGGATGCCGAGATATAAGGCGGCTAACCCTAAGGCGGACATGCGCGTAGAGGTTTTCATGAGCATCCTTAACGATACCCGCGTGCCTGCAAGGTGAATAGCTTCGCATAGCGTCCGTCGGCCGCCATCAGCGACTCATGGCTGCCGCGTTCGACGATACGGCCTTCCTCGAGCACCAGTATTTGGTCCGTCATGCGCACCGTCGAAAATCGATGGGAAATGACGATGGCGATGCGGTTACGCGTCAGCTCGCGGAAATGTTCGAAGACTTCCGCTTCGGCCCCTGCATCGATGGCGGCGGTGGGCTCGTCAAGCACCAAAATGTCCGCCTCATTGCGCATGAACGCGCGGGCCAGGGCGATTTTCTGCCATTGGCCGCCCGATAGCTCGCGGCCGTCCTTGAACCATTTGCCCAATTGGGTGTGATAACCCGCCGGCAGCGTCTCGACGAATTCCGCGGCCAATCCCTGAGCCGCGGCGCTCCGCCAGCGCGCCTCGTCATCGAAGGCGCGCACATCGCCCGCACCGATATTCTCGCCGACCAGCATTTGGTATCGGGCAAAATCTTGGAAGATGACCCCGATTCGCTGGCGCAACGTGCTCTCGTCCCATTCCCTGAGGTCGAGCCCATCCAAGAGGATCCGCCCTTGGGTGGGTTGGTACAGGCGGGTCAGCAACTTGATCAAGGTGGTTTTGCCCGAGCCGTTTTGCCCGACCAGGGCCAGACTCTCTCCCGGCCGAACATGCAGATCGATGCCTGATAACGCGGCGGTGGCGGCGCCGGGATAGACGAACTCGACGTTTTCGAAGCGGATCCCGTCGCCGGGACTCGGGCCGCGCTTCGCATCGCCGCTGCTGCTGCCGATGGGTTGTTCCAAGTATTCGAAGAGATTCGACAGATAGAGGTTGTCCTCGTACAGGCCGCTGACCGCCGACAGAGCGGCGCTCACCGCCGTCTGCCCCTGGCGAAACAACATCAGGTACATGGTCATCTGACCCACGGTCATGGCGCCAAGCACCGTTTCCGCGGCGATCCACGCGTAACCGCCGTACAGCGTCGCGGTGCCCACCAACCCTAAGCCAAAGCCCCAGCCATCGCGGCGCAAAGTCAGATCACGGTCTTCGCGATACAACCGCGTGAATATGTCGCGGTAGCGATCCAGCAAACGCGGCCCCAGTTCGAATAGTTTGACTTCCTTCGCGTTGTCTTCGCGCGCCAACACCGATTCCAAATAGATTTGCATACGCGATTCCGGGGCACGCCAGCGGAATAGGCGAAACGCCTCGCCGGAGAATTTTGCCTCCGCCACGAACGCAGGCAGTCCTGCCAAGATCAAGAGCACGACGGCCCAGGGGGAGAAGCGGATGAGTAGACCGCCGAAAGACACCAGCGAGATTGCATTTTGCAAGAGTCCGAAGGTGCGCATCACCAGACTCAAAGGGCGGCTCGAGGCTTCGCGGCGCGCGCGCGTCAGCTTGTCGTAGAACTCGGAATCCTC
>PMMB01000141.1:0-3805 GCA_003165495.1 Gammaproteobacteria bacterium
GGGTCATGGAGTGCATGAGCGTCATCACGGTCGGCAATTGCAGCATAAGCCATCGGAAGTTCACCTCACAGCGAATCGATATGTTTGAGGACGTCATTGATCGCCTGGTCGTCCGCCAGCGTCCTGGCCATGGCGGCCATCTGCGCCCCGCTGAAGTCTTGCGGATGACTCCCGCGCACGCCTTGCTGGAAGTTCTGAAGCTGGCGTTTCATGTACCAGTCGCTCATGTGCGATAGCCTTGGCGCGTTCGTCGACCAAACCCCTTGGCCGCCGCTTCCGTGACAATACGCGCAAGTTTCGTAGTGCTCTGCGCCTTTCGAAGGATTCCCCGACACCGTCCCCTGCGGATGCGCGTCGGGCATGGAGTTGATGTACGCAACGACGTTTTTTATGGCGGTGTCGTCGGCGAGCATCGCGGCGAACGCGACCATTTGCTTTCCGTACGGATCCTTCTCGCTCGCGCCGCGTATTCCGAGCTTGAAATCTTGCAATTGCCGCGCCAGGTACCAGCCCGCCTGACCGGCGAGCTTCGGTGCGTTCAATTGCGGATTTCCTTCCCCTTGCGGGCCGTGGCAGGCGCTGCACACGGCATAGGACGCCTGGCCTGCCGCGACATCGCCGGCAGCAGCGGCGCGCGTTTGCGCATAGGTCGGTTGCGTGGCGAGCCACGCTTGAAAGTCCTTCTCCTCATCGACGATCACGCGCGCGCGCATGGTGAAGTGCGCCGTTCCGCATAACTGCTCGCAAAGCGCATCGAAGCTTCCCGTGCGGGTGGGGATTAGCCAGAAGTAGGTCACCATGCCGGGCACCATGTCCATCTTGACCCGAAACGCCGGTACCGCGAATTGGTGCAGGACGTCCTTGGCGCGCCCCAGGACCTTCACCGGTTTGCCGATAGGCAAATGCAATTCCGGACCCGACACCAAGATATCGTCCTGACCATTGGGGTCGTTGGGGTCGATCGCGAACGGATTCTCCGGACTCGCGAGGCGAATATTCGTGGTGCCGAGCACGCCGTCCTTGCCGGGGAAACGATAGCTGAAATTCCATTGCTGCCCGACGACCTCGACCTCCGTCGCACCGGCCGGTACGGTGACGAACTTGGCCCACACCAACAAGCCCGGCGCGAGCATGGCGGCAATGCCGACCGAGGTCACGATCGTGAGCCACCATTCGAGCTTCTTATCCTCCGGCTGGTAGTGCGCCTTGAGATCTTTGCGATGCCGGTAGCGCACGATGCAATACGCCATGAAAAGGTTGACCGCGACGAACACGGCGCCCGTGACCCAGAATGTGAGGTTGACGGTATCGTCCATCGTCGTCCAGTTGGACGCGATCGGCGTAAACCACCAGGGGCTCAAGAAGTGGAACAGGACGGTGCCGATGACCAAAGCGATCACTGCCCATGCAAGTATCATTGCGCCCCCTAAGCGAACAAACTTTGGCCCGAGTGGATCAAACGCCTGGTGTCGGAGTCTGCGAAACTCTCGTCACGTTGCTGAACGGATTGACGAAGTGCGAATCGATCGCCACCAATTCGGCGTCCGGATGTTTTTCACGCATCATCTTGAGCACGACCTGTTCTCGATGCTTGCGGACATAAACCAATACCAGGTACTTGCCGGCCACCAGGTCGTCGTGAAACTTGGCGAGCTTCTTATGCTCGCTGTCGATTCCCACGAGGCCGCCTTCCCAGGCGCCAAACAACGTCGCCACTCCGACCAGGAGCGCGTAAACGAACGTCGGAACCACATGATCGTGGAAGGGCTTCGTGTACAAGAGCAAGCCGACGCCCGCCAGTCCGATCAGAAATCCGAGCAGGGCGCCGATGAACCCGTCGCGCACGATATCCAAGGTTTCGAAGTAGTTGCTGGATTGGATCTGATGCCGCTTGAGGCCCGCGTGGTCGCGGCTAACGACGTGCAAGTAGAAATCCTTGACGCCGACCTCATGCAGATCGGCCGACACTTGATCGGTCGATGCAATGGTGGGAGTGAGAAAATAAATGCATTTCATGGCTTCCCCGGCGACGTTTAAACGGCGGCCTATGAACGAATTCTCTTCACCAAACACTCTTTAGGCACTGCTTTTAAATTGTTGCAGAGCCACAGCCGTCAGGAGTGTCGCACAAGCACTGTCACGTTGGAAGATGTGCCGCAACGCTGCGCTCGAGACGAATCGCAACGCAACAAAACCCAGCTTTGCCTTGAATCTGCGCGCGGCGGCCGCGCCATTTGTGCACTGCGGCATGCAGATTCGCGGCACGCGGCGTCCGCAACAACGCGTGCTAATATTGAATGCGGCGCTGGCAAAAGCTGTTCGGGGAGTCGAGCAATGGACCTATTTGTGGTTGTCATCATCGCAGCGATACTCGCTACGGTGGCCACGGTGTTCTTGGGCGTGTTAACGATGTCCGCAGGCGGTTCGACGGACAAGACCCTCAGCACGCCGCTCATGTGGGCGCGCGTGGGGTTTCAGGCGCTCACACTATTGCTGCTGTTCGTTGCCATACGTTTGCGCTGACGCGTCTCTTTAAGCTTAGCGCTCCGACCGCGCCGAGTCATCGCGCGGCACATTGTGATTCCGCGAGTCGCCGGCTGGCGCTATACTGCCTAGCTCTCTTTGTGATTTTCTCGTCGATTTTCAGCGAGTTACCGTGCCCAACACCGAATCTTCAGATAGGCATTTCTTCAATTCATTCAGTTTGATACTCGGTATCCTCATCGTCCTTGCCGTCATCCTGTTCGTGTTTGCCCGGATGATCGGCAGGGACACTCAGGGGCGGGAGGTGCTGCTGGATCCGATGCGCCTCAAAGACGTTCAACAAAACATAGCGCCGTTCGCTCACGCCGCCGTTGCGGGTCACGACAATTCCGCGCTGGCGGTTCTGGCCGCGCCCAAGAGCGATGCTCCTGCGGCGGACGTGCCGACCACCGGCGAACAGGCGTTCACCAAAGTCTGTTCGGCTTGCCATTCGCTGGGTATCAATGGCGCGCCGAAAATGGGCGATCATGCGGCGTGGGGACCGAGAATCGCCCAAGGCAAGGATGCACTTTACGCGCATGTCATCGCCGGGAAAGGCAACATGCCCGCGCGCGCCGGTACCACCTGGCCCGACGCGACGATTCACATGGCTGTCGACTACATGGTCTCGCTCAACAAGTAAGGCGCGGCGCCGCCGCGAGCGCTAGACCTTCTGCAGCAGCTTTTGCCCGGCAATCGGCAATGCGCGCAGGCGCTTACCGGTAGCGGCAAATATCGCGTTGCAGAGGGCGGGTGCGACCAATGGCACGGCGGCTTCGCCGATGCCGCCGGGCGGTTCGTCGCTGTCCACGAGATGCACATCGAGTTCGGGCAATTCGTCGTAGCGCAGCACCCGGTAGTCGTTGAAGTTGCTCTGCTGCACTTGGCCGCCCACGATCGTTACCTCGCCCCACAGGGCGGCCGAGAGACCGAAGACGATGCCGCTTTCAATTTGTGATTCGACGATGCGCGGATTGACCATCTGACCGCAATCCACGACACAGACGATTTTGTGCACCTTGAACTCGCCGCCGTCGATGGAGATTTCCGCCACTTGCGCCAAGTGAGTCGTATAACCCTCCATCAGCGCAATGCCCTGATAGCGGCCCGGGGGCGCCTTGCCCCATCCGGCGCGTTCGGCTGCCAGCTGCAGTACGCGCCTTTGGCGTGGCTTCTTGCCGAGGTGCTGCAAACGAAAATCGTAGGGGTTCTTGCCGGCAACAGCAGCCAACTCATCCATGAAACTTTCGATCACGAAACAATTGGGCGCATGACTCACGGA
>PMMB01000141.1:3811-4842 GCA_003165495.1 Gammaproteobacteria bacterium
GCGGCTTCGATCACCGAGTCGTCGACTCCTTTGACGGGCGGAAACATGCGAGCGGTAATCGAGGGGCTGGTGATGTGCAATTTCCAGGCAATGAGCTTTCCCGCCGCGTCGAGACCGCCGGCAACCTCTTCGTACGCGGGCGGACGATAAGTGTCGTGGGTCATGTCATCTTCGCGCGTCCAGATCACTTTGACCGGCGCCCCAATCGCCTTCGATGCCTCGACCGCAGCAGGGATGAAATCAATATCCAAGCGCCGGCCGAAGCCGCCGCCGATCAAGGTGGTATGGACCCGTACTTGGGCGGGCGATAACCCTGCCGCCGTCGCCGCCGTGGTTTGCGAGACCTGCTGAACTTGCGTGCCCACATACAAGTCGCAGCCATCGGCCTTGACGTCGGCCGTGCAGTTCATCGGCTCCATGGTCGCGTGCGCCAGGAGCGGCAAATAGTAGGCAGCGCTCAAGTGTTGTCTCGCGGACTTGAATGCCGCCGCCACATCGCCGTCGGCGCGCGCGGACAGACCGGCATCCGCCGCCGCGGTTTTTTTCAGCATGGCGCGGATCACGGCGTTGTCGAGCTGCACGTTGCCGCCCGTGTCCCATGTGATATTCAATGCCTTGCGGGCCTTCAATGCCTGCCAGAAATGGTCGGCCACCACCACGACACCGCTGGAAGTGACCAGCACCTTGCGCACACCCGGCATTTTCTCGGCGGCACCCGAATCGAGCGCCTTCACCTTACCGCCCAACACCGGACTTTGGGCGAGCGCGGCATGGAGCATTCCGGGCAGTTTGACGTCGAGTCCGAATTCGGCGCTGCCGTCGACCTTGCCGGGCGTATCGATGCGAGGCCGCGATTTGCCGATGATTTGGAAATCAATTTTGGGCTTTAATTTCACGTCCTTAGGTAAGGGCTGCTTCGCGGCCGAATCGGCCAGCTCGCCGTAGGTCAGCACTTTGCCTTGGGCGTTGACGACCGTGCCGTTCTTTGCCTGACAGCTTGCCGGATCGACCCGCCAGCGCTTGGCGGCAGC
>PMMB01000141.1:4893-6791 GCA_003165495.1 Gammaproteobacteria bacterium
TCCTCGGCCAGCAACATCGGCAGCGCCGTATAGACACCCTGGCCCATCTCGGAACGATCGACGATGACCGTGATGGAACTGTCGCGGGCTATTTTCAGCCACGCATTCAATTGACCGCCCGATTGCCTGGCGGCCGATGCAGGGGCGGCCGCCGCCGCCGCGGAGCTCGATTTGCCCGTGGTGCCGGGAAGCGTCAGCGCCAGTATCAAGCCGCCGCCGACGGTGGCTGTCGCATTCAGGAAATCGCGACGGCTCGGATCGGAAACCGGACTCACTTCGGTGCGCCCGTCCCGAGCAGTTCCGCAGCGCGGTGAATCGCCTTGCGGATTCTTGGGTAGGTACCGCATCGGCAAATATTGCCGGACATCGCCGCATCGATATCGGCATCGTTGGGCTTTGGATTCGTCTTGAGAAGCGCCGCGGCGGACATGATTTGTCCGGACTGACAATAACCGCATTGGGGTACGTCGATCTCGAGCCAGGCTTTTTGCACAGCGTGGCTGCGATCCAAAGACAGCCCTTCAATCGTCGTAATGGACTTGCCCTGCACGGCGCTCAAGGGCAGTACACAGGAACGCGTCGCGGCGCCGTCGATGTGCACGGTGCACGCCCCGCACAGAGCCTTGCCGCAGCCAAATTTTGTGCCGGTCATTCCGAGGTGATCGCGCAGCACCCACAGCAGCGGTGTATCCGGCTCGGCGTCGACGTTAACCATTTGATTGTTGACGGTAATCGTTGTCATTGCGTTTCCGTTGACGAGTCTCCCGAAGTCTCGATGGTACGCGTATCGGAGAACCTTGAGGAGACGGCCTTAGGTGCCGCGGTTTCGAGTGCTACGATGCCGCGATGCCAACCCCATCGAGTTTCTACCCACGCGTTTTCGCGCTCGTCGTGGCGGCCGTTTTGGGTTACGCGCTGATTCTGATTTTCGCGCCGTTTATCGGACCCATGACCTGGGCGGCTTTTCTCGCATTCTTGCTGTATCCGCTGAATTTTCGCCTGCGCCGCCGTTTTGCGGGGAGGGCGGTTGCGGCCGGCATGCTGACGGTACTGGCCCCGGTCGTCATACTTCTGCCCTTGAGCGCCCTGTCGATCGATTTCGTGGCGCAAATTTCGACGCTGTTGCAGAAACTGCAGCAGGCGGCGGCAGCGCTCGATATCAAGTCGCTGTCGGATCTGCAGCAATTCCCGTGGATCGCCCGCGTCAACGTTTGGCTGGAGGTGCATTCGGGAGTTTCGGCAGAGCAAATTCAATCGTGGCTGGTATCCGGCACCCGTGAGGTCCTGCGGCGCGCCGCGAGTATGGGCGGTGGTTTTTTTCTGGGCGCCTTGGGTTCGCTGCTTGGATTCGCGATCATGCTGTTTCTGTTGTTCTTTTTCTTGCGCGACGGCGACGCCATGCTGGCCCGCACGCGCCGCTTGATTCCCCTGGATGAAGTGCGTAAGGAACGCCTGTTCCGGCAATTGAGCGGCGTGACGCGTGCGATCGTTGTAGGAACCAGCGTGACGGCCCTATTGGAGGGAGTGTTGATAGGCGTAGGTTTCACTATTGCCAGGCTGCCCTCACCGGTCGTGTTCGGGGTGCTGGCAGCGTTGCTCTCAATGCTGCCCGTGGGCGGAGCGGCGTTTGTTTGGGGTCCGGCGATGATTTGGCTGTTCATCGACGGTCGCTGGGGCTTCGGCATATTCATGCTCGCGTGGGGTCTGCTGATTGGCGGCCTGGATAACGTGCTACGCCCAATGCTTATCTCCGGCCGAGCTAGGATCTCGGCGCTGGCGGTGTTCATCGGCGTGCTCGGCGGGATTTCGGCTTTCGGTACCATCGGCCTCATCGCCGGCCCCGTGGTGCTCTCACTGGCACTTGCGCTGGTCGAATTCGCCGAGGAAAGTCGCTCGCC
>PMMB01000202.1:0-4888 GCA_003165495.1 Gammaproteobacteria bacterium
AATCTGGGCGGAATTCTCGCCGTGGCCGATTACCTGTCGCGGTCCGGCAATCCGATCTCGGTGCGCGACGTGCTCACCGGTATGATCAAGGCGCACGAAATCCAGGGTGTCCTCGCCCTGGAAAACAGCTTCAATCGAGTCGGTCTCGATCATGTGCTGCTGGTTCGAGTCGCGTCCACCGCTATCGTCACTGCGCTGCTCGGCGGCTCGCGCGATCAAATCATCAATGCCGTGTCGAACGCCTGGGTCGACGGCGGTGCGCTGCGAACGTACCGGCACGCCCCGAACACGGGTTCGCGCAAGAGTTGGGCCGCCGGCGACGCGACCAGCCGCGCCGTGCGTCATGCGCTGTTCGCCCTCAAGGGCGAGATGGGGTACCCGTCGGCGCTGTCGGCCAAGACTTGGGGTTTTCAGGATGTATTGTTCAAGGGAAAAGCGCTGTCCTTGCCGCAACCCTTCGGCAGTTACGTGATGGAAAACGTCCTGTTCAAGATCTCTTATCCGGCGGAATTTCACGCGCAGACAGCCGTCGAAGCGGCGATGGCTTTACACGGCCAAATCTTACCTAAGATCGGCCAGATCGAGCGGATTACGATAGAGACTCAAGAACCCGGCGTGCGCATCATCGACAAGACGGGCCCGCTGGCCAATCCTGCGGATCGCGATCACTGCATTCAATACATGGTCGCCATTGCGCTGCTGTTCGGCAGACTCAACGCCGCGGATTACGAAGACCGGATCGCCAACGATCCGCGCGTCGATGCGCTGCGTGCGAAGATGCAGGTCAAGGAAAACGCGACATTCACGCAAGAATACTACGACGCGAATAAGCGCTACATCGGCAACGCCGTGCAGGTGTTTTTCAAGGACGGCACCGCAAGCGAGCGCGTGCAAGTGGACTATCCCATCGGCCATCGCAAGCGCCGCGAGGAAGGCATGCCGGTGTTGGTGAAGAAGTTCGAGACCAGCGTCGCGGCGCATTTTAGCCCGAGGCAAACCGAATCGATCAAAGCGATGTTTGCCGACCGGGGCGCTCTGGCCGCGATGCCGGTGAACGAGTTCGTCGCCAAGCTGGTGACGGCCTCTTAGCCGTCATTCGAATGATTATGGCGGCGCTTGCCGAAGTATAGAAAAAATACATGGCCGCCGGAGCGCATTATGACGCATTGGGCTTGCCGAGCGCATGGGCCTATCGGGATAGTGTGTTGGGTGAACCGAGCGAACCGTGCAGGACCCCATTTGACGAACGAGCGGCGTGATCGCGCCGAGAGGCGCCGCCGGGTCTGGTGGTCGGTTTGTTACGGCAGTTTCAATCCCCGTCGCCGAGCGCCGCCGCGCCGTGTCGACGAGTCCCGCTTTCATTCGCTCGATTGGCATTCGGCTCCCTTGCTTGCGGTGGCCGTCAGCATCTTGTTATTGAGCGTAGTGGACGCATTTCTGACTTTGGTGTTGCTGCAGGGAGGCGCCGCGGAGGTGAACCCCATCATGGGGACGCTGATCTACAGCAGCGTGGCGGTGTTTGCGGCGCTGAAAATGGCCATGACCAGCATCGGCATCATTTTAATGGTGGTTCTCGCGCGTTACCGATTCATGCGCCTGCTGCGGGTCGAGTGGGTGCTGTACGGGGTTCTGATCACCTACGTAAGCCTCGTCAGCTACGAGGTGTGGATCTTGTAATTCCGCTGGCCGGCGTCACATTCCATATTGTGTCGCCTTCGGCTAAACTTAAGCATAGGTTCGCAAACCCGCCCCCACTTCTCATCATATTGATGTCCTTGAGGTTTTCACTGTCCAAGCGCTATGAGTCAATCACTTGCCGAGCAACTAGCCACCACGGCACTTTCCGGCGGAAATGCCGGTTTCATTGAGGATCTCTACGAACAATTCTTGAGGGATCCGAACTCGGTCGATCCGGCTTGGTCTGCCTACTTTGGCCGTTTGCAGGCCGGCGCCATCGGCGAGGTTGCCCACACACCCATTCGCGAGCGCCTGTTGGCGCGACTCAAATTGCCGCCCGCGCGCAGCGGCGGTCAGCGCACCGAATCCGGCGGGGCGAGCGCCAAACAGGGCGCCGTNNNNAATTCTTCACCGGCAGCCGCAACGACGCGATCGCCGAACGCGCCAAGCTCAAGGATATTCTCGCGGACCTGAAGTTCATTTACACCGATACGATCGGCGCGGAGTTCGCGCATGTGTCGGACACCGATGAGCGTCTGTGGCTGCAAGACCGTTTCCAAGTGGCGCGGATGCAGCGCCGATTCAGCGCCGATGAGAAGAAAAACATTCTGTGGCAATTGACCGCGGCGGAAGGGTTGGAGCGCTACCTGCATACCAAGTACGTGGGCCAGAAGCGCTTCTCGCTCGAAGGCGGCGACAGTCTCATTCCCTTACTCGACGATCTGGTCCAGCAGGGCGGGAAAATGGGCGTCGAAGAGGCCATCATCGGCATGGCGCACCGCGGCCGTCTCAATGTCCTGGTGAACCTTCTCGGCAAGTCGCCCAAGGACTTGTTCAGCGAGTTCGAGGGTCAGTACGATCTAGCGAAGCTGCGTGGCTCAGGCGACGTCAAGTACCACAAAGGATTCTCCTCCGATCTGAAAACAGGGCCGGGTAATGTGCACGTCGCGCTGGCGTTCAATCCCTCGCATTTGGAGGTCGTGAACGCGGTGGTCGAAGGCTCGGTGCGCGCGCGACAGGAGCGACGCGGCGATGCGTTGGGCGACAAGGTATTGCCCGTTCAGATTCACGGCGATGCCGCGTTCGCCGGGCAAGGCGTCATCATGGAGACCTTGCAGCTGTCGCAGGCTCGTGGTTTCTACACGGGCGGCTCGGTGCACGTCATCATCAACAACCAAGTGGGCTTCACCACCAGCGACCCGCACGATGCGCGCTCCACGCTCTATTGCTCCGACGTCGCGAAGATGGTCGAGGCGCCGATTTTCCACGTCAATGCCGATGATCCCGAAGCGGTGTGTTTCGTCACAACTTTTGCGCTCGAGTATCGGATGAAATTCCACAAGGACGTAGTGATCGATCTGGTGTGTTATCGACGGCACGGCCATAACGAAGCCGATGAACCCGCGGCGACTCAGCCGCTCATGTACCAAGTCATACGCAAGAAACCGACGGCGCGTCAACTGTATGCGGATAAACTGACGGCTGAGGGCGTGCTCACAGCGGCTGAGGCCGCGGCCATGATGGAGCAGTATCGCGACGGTCTGGATGAGGGTAAGCCGCAGGCCCGCGCCGCGCTCGGCCTCATCGGCAACAAATTCACCGTGGATTGGAGCGAGTACTTGGGCGCGGATTGGTCCGAGCCTGTGAAGACCGCGGTCGACATGGGGCGCTTGCGAGCGCTCGGCAAGGCGATTACATCGTATCCGGCGGATTGGGTTCTGCACCCGCGCGTTCTCGCGGTCATGCAGGCACGCGAAAGAATGGTGAGCGGCGATCTCGCGCTCGACTGGGGCGCCGCGGAGAACTTGGCGTATGCCAGCCTGGTACAGGAAGGATATCCGGTCCGTCTCACCGGCCAGGACAGCGGCCGCGGCACGTTCTTTCATCGGCACGCGGTGCTGCATGATCAAGTCACGGGCCGTCGCTACGTCCCGCTACAGCATTTGGCGACCAATCAGCCGACGTTCACCGTGACCGATTCGGTATTGTCCGAAGAGGCGGTCATGGGCTTCGAGTACGGCTTCTCAACCACCGAACCGCATTGCTTGACGATTTGGGAAGGACAGTTCGGCGACTTTTGCAACGGCGCGCAGGTCATCATCGATCAGTTCATCAGCTCCGGCGAGGCCAAATGGGGCCGCCTGTCCGGCATCACGTTGTTCCTGCCGCATGGCTACGAAGGCCAGGGACCCGAGCATTCGTCGGCGCGCTTGGAGCGTTTCCTGCAACTTTGTGCCGAGTACAACATGCAGGTGTGCGTGCCGTCGACTCCGGCACAGATGTTTCACATGTTGCGCCGGCAAATGGTGCGGCCGCTGCGCAAGCCGCTCATCGTCATGACGCCGAAGAGCTTGTTGCGACACCCCTTATCGGTGTCGCGGCTCGAAGAACTCGGCACGGGTGGGTTCAATCCCCTGATCGATGAGATCGACGATCTTAAGCCCTCCGGGGTGACTCGTATCGTGCTGTGCAGCGGTAAGGTGTATTTCGATTTGCTGAAGTCGCGGCGCGACGTCAAAGCGGACTCGGTTGCCATCGTGCGTCTCGAACAGCTTTATCCCTTTCCGTCGGATGAATACGAGGCGATTCTTCGAAAGTACGCAAACGCCCACGAAATCGTCTGGTGCCAGGAAGAGCCACAGAATCAGGGTAGCTGGTACCAGATTCGCCATCGGTTGCAGTCGAAATTGAGCGCGAAGCACGTACTTCTCTATGCGGGACGCGCCGGCGCGGCGGCGCCCGCCACGGGCATTTCCGCTCTGCACGAGCAGCAACAGAAAAGTCTGGTTACCACGGCGCTGCAAGGCGCCCCGCCGGAAGAGATTTTTCGACAGACGATGCGCCTCCCCGCGGCTCAAACTAGGACAGGTTCATGACTATTGAAGTTCGGGTGCCGCAGCTGCCGGAATCGGTGGCTGACGCTACGCTTGTCTCATGGCATAAGAAGCCCGGCGATCCCGTGGCACGCGATGAAAATCTCGTCGATTTGGAGACCGACAAGGTCGTTCTCGAGGTTCCTGCGCCCGCGGCCGGGGTGCTCAAGGAAATCAAGCTCAAGGATGGCACCACCGTGACCAGCGGCCAAGTGCTAGCGGTGATCGAGACGGGCGTAGCGGCGAGCGCGCCGGCCACCATGGCGGCGGTTGCGGCGAAGCTCAGCCCTGCCGCGAAGCGCGTGATCGAAGAGAACAAGGTCGACCCGAAGGCGGTC
>PMMB01000202.1:4988-5590 GCA_003165495.1 Gammaproteobacteria bacterium
CGGATTGCCGAGCGCATGGTCCAGGCACAGGCCACTCAAGCCTTGCTTACTTCATTCAACGAAGTGGATTTGAAGGCCGTCAACGAACTGCGCGCGCGCTACAAGGATCAGTTCGAGAAACAGCATGGCGTGAAACTCGGATTCATGTCGTTCTTCGCCAAGGCCTGCGTCGAGGCGCTGAAGAAATTTCCGTCGGTGAACGCCTCGGTCGACGGCAACGATATCGTCTATCACGAATACTTCGATATCGGTGTCGCGGTTTCCACCGATCGCGGCTTGATCGTGCCGGTATTGCGCGATGCGGATCTGCAGAGCTTCGCGGACATCGAAAAATCGATCGCCAATTTCGCCGGGCGCGCTCGTGCCGGGACCATCACGATGGAGGAACTCACGGGCGGTACTTTCACGATCACCAATGGCGGAGTGTTCGGGTCGTTACTGTCGACCCCCATCGTCAATTCCCCGCAGAGTGCGATTCTCGGGATGCACAAGATTCAGGATCGCGCGGTCGTGATCGAGGCCCAAGTCGTGGTACGCCCCATGATGTACATCGCGCTGACCTACGATCACCGCATCATCGACGGCCGTGAAGCGGTGCAGTT
>PMMB01000317.1:0-2132 GCA_003165495.1 Gammaproteobacteria bacterium
CCTGGCGAGAGGGGCCTCCTGCATAGCGGGGGCGGGATTCGACCCCGCGACCTTCGGGTTATGAGCCCGACGAGCTGCCAGACTGCTCCACCCCGCACCGGAAGAACCGCGCATTGTACCTAGTGCCTCAACTAATGCAAGCGTGAGGCCTTAGGCTCCGCGCCCTGCCCGATCCCTAGGGTCGGCTCACTATTGCAAGGCTCGCTGACAAAGCTGTAGCAGCGTGCCGGGAATCACTCCCAACCCGAACACCAGTAGGGCATTGGCGCTGAGTACGGTCCGCATCAACACCGATCCGCCGATAGCCGTTGTCTCGGTAGGTTCATCGAAGTACATCAATTTCACGATACGCAAATAGAAGAACGCGCCCACCACGGAGAACAGCACCGCCACGACGGCGAGCCACGTGTAGTTCACGCCAAGTACCGCCTGGATGACGCCTAGCTTGGCCCAGAATCCGATGAACGGCGGCACGCCCGCCAAGCTGAACATCAGTATCGCCATCATGCCGGCGAACCAGGGACTGCGCGCATTGAGTCCGCGGAAATCCACGATCTTGTCCGCCTCGAAGCCTTGCCGCGCCAGCAGCAAGATCATGCCGAATGCCCCGGCGGCGACGATCACATAGCTGATCATATAAAACATCGATGCTTGATAGCCCTGCGCCGTCCCCGCGAGGATACCGAGTAGCACATATCCCACGTGAGAAATCGTCGAATAGGCCAGCATGCGTTTGAGATTGTTTTGCGCGATGGCAACGATGTTGCCGATGGCCATCGACAGCACCGCGAGCACCACCAGCATTTGGCTCCAATCAGGCTGCGCACCCGCCAAAGCCTCCGGCAGTAAACGCATGGCGAGGGCGAACGCGGCAAGCTTCGAGGCGGTGCCGATGAACACGGTCACGCAGGTCGGTGATCCTTCATACACGTCCGGTATCCACATATGGAACGGAACGGCGCCGAATTTGAAACCCACGCCGACGATGAGGAACGCAATGCCGAACAGCAATCCGATGTTGTCTCCCAACCCGTTGTGCACGGCGCCGGCGATCGCAGCGAGTTCGAGGTTCCCCGTCACTCCGTAAATAATCGACATGCCGTACAACAGCGTTCCGGACGCCATGGATCCCAGCACGAAGTATTTGATGGCGGACTCGGCCGCAATACCTGACTCCCGATCGAACGCCACCATGGCGTACAGGCACAACGACATCAGTTCCAAACCCAGATACAGCGTGATCAAGCTGCCGGCGGAAATCAAAACCATCGCGCCCAGGGTGGCAAACAACCCCAGCACGTAGTACTCGCCTTTGAGAATCGCGCGACGCTTCAGGTAATCGGTGGAATACACGAAGACCACGGCCACCGTCAGCAGCGTGACGACTTTCAGCACCACCGCCATCCGGTCCAATTCGAACAGCCCACCGAGCCCCACGAACTTTACGGACACCGGCTGTATCGCCACCAACAGGGCGGTTACGATCAGGCTGATCACCGCCAACACCCCGGTCCAGCGCCGCTGCGTGTCGTTCAGCAACAGGTCCAGCATCAATATGGCGCAGGCGGCCAACCCAAGAAAAATCTCCGGGCATGCATAGACCAGTCCGGCATTGAACTGACTGACACTGAATTGGGCGAGCGAGTTCATGCGCGAACCTTAAGGAGCGATCTTCGAGACCAGCAGCTGCTGGGCTAAATGCTGTGTGGACGCCCGCATCACATCGAGCAGCGGCGCGGGCCACAGTCCGACCAACAAAACCGCCACGGCGAGCGCGCCGAGCACCAAGAATTCACGGCCATTGAGATCCTTGAGCGCCGCCACCTTGTCGTTGGCGACTTCGCCGTAAATGACCCGTTTGACCAGCCACAGGGTATACGCCGCGCCCAGAACCAGGATGGTGGCGGCCAGGAACGCATACCAGACGTTCGCCTTGAATGACGCCAGTATCACCATGAATTCGCCGATGAATCCCGACGTGCCGGGTAGACCGGCATTCGCGAGCGAAAACAGCACCATGAAGGCCGCGAACTTCGGCATGGTATTGATCACCCCGCCATAGGCGCTGATCTCGCGGCTATGAACTCGGTCATACATGACCCCGACGCACAAGAACATCGCACCCGACACCA
>PMMB01000317.1:2162-2737 GCA_003165495.1 Gammaproteobacteria bacterium
GCAATCAGCTTCTTCATGTCCCGCTGCGCCAACGCCACGAAGGCGATGTACACCACGGCGATCAACGACAGTGTGATGATCAGCCAATCCAGTTCACGGCTTGCGTCAGGTGCAATCGGCAGGGAGAACCTCACGAAACCATACCCGCCCATCTTGAGCATGATGGCCGCCAACACCACCGAACCGCCGGTGGGCGCTTCCACGTGCGCATCCGGCAACCAGGTATGCACCGGCCACATCGGCACCTTTACCGCAAATGCAGCCAAGAAGGCCAAGAAAATGTACGTCTGCTCGCTAAGAGTCAGCGGCATGTGCTGGAATACCGCAAGTTCGTAGCTGCCCGACTTCAAATACAGGTAAATCAGCGCGACCAGCATCAGCACCGAACCGATGAACGTATACAAAAAGAATTTGATGGTGGCGTACACGCGCCGCGGGCCGCCCCACACGCCGATGATGATGAACATCGGGATGAGCATCGCTTCCCAGAACACGTAGAACAGCGCCCCGTCCAGGGCCGCGAACACGCCGATCATCAATCCTTCCAATATCAAGAAGGCCGCGAAATACTGTGC
>PMMB01000317.1:2758-3970 GCA_003165495.1 Gammaproteobacteria bacterium
GTACTCCGAATGAATGGTCGAAATCCACGGCGAACGCTCGACGAATTGCATCGCGGCGGTGCCGGTCTTGAACGACGCATACAGGGGAACGCTCAGAACCAACGCCAATCCGCTGACGACCAAGGACAGCCATTTCGCGGCCGCTGCGCGATGGCCCAAAGCCAGCACGACGAAGCCGCCGGCGATCGGCAGCCAAATCAACAGCGACAGAAGGTATCCGTCGAACGTCATGTTCGCCATAGAATCCACAGCAAAAAGGAGGCCAATCCTAAGATCATCGCAAACGCATAGTGGTACAGATATCCGGACTGCGCGTAGCGCATCACGGAGCCCAGCCAGCCCACGGTGCGCGCGCTGCCGTTGACCAGACCATCGTCAATCACGATCTGGTCGCCGAATCGCCACAGGCCGCCGCCCAAGTGTCGCGCTCCGGCCACGAGCACGTTCTCGTAGAACCAATCGAAACCGTATTTATTGACCAAAATCGTGTACAGCCACTTGAACCTACGTTCTGCCGAATCAGCGTAGGCCGGTCTCTTGAGGAAGAACAGCCACGCAGTGAATACACCCAACGCGGCGAACCAAATCGGCAGCGCGCCGAAGGCCGCCCACATGAAAGCGCCGGCGGAGCCATGGAACTCTTCACCCACCTGCGCCAGCACATCATTGGCCGGAAGCACATGAATGGCTCCGCCGAAATAGCCGCCGAACAACACAGGTTTGATCGTGAACCAACCGATCAGCGCCGAGGGGATGGCCAGCAAAATCAGCGGCANNCGTCACCACCCAGGGACTCTCATGGAGATGCTCCTGCGTGTGGTGATCCATGCGTGGCTGGCCGTGGAAAGTCATGAAGAACATCCGGAACGTATACAGGGCCGTAATGAACACGCCGGTCAGCACACAGAAGTAGGCGTAGCCGGAGCCCGCCCGATGCGACAGGGAAACTGCGTCGATCAATGCGTCCTTGGAGAAGAAACCCGCCGTGCCCGGAAATCCGATCAAGGCCAACGCGCCCACCAGACAGGTCCAATACGTGATCGGCAGGTATTTCTTCAGGCCGCCCATTTTTCGCATGTCCTGCTCATGATGCATGGCCATGATCACCGAGCCGGCCGCCAAGAACAGCAGGGCCTTGAAGAAGGCATGCGTCATGAGATGGAAAATGCCGGCACTGTAGGCCGATACTCCGAGCGCCACCGTCATATAGCC
>PMMB01000345.1 GCA_003165495.1 Gammaproteobacteria bacterium
CATGCGTGCTTAGGTCTAGGGCTCGAAGCCGCGGGTCTGCCGCGAACGTGCATTCAACTGGTGCCCACCAGCGATCGGGCAGCCGTCGGCCACATGTTGGCCGACATGGCGGACAGCATCGATGTGATCGTGCCGCGCGGCGGTAAGAACCTGATCGCCCGCGTACGGCAAGAAGCGCGCGTGCCGGTGATCGGGCACCTCGAAGGGGTCTGCCATGTATACGTCGATCGCGGCGCGAATCTTGCGATGGCGAAACGCATCGTGCTCAACGCTAAGATGCGGCGCACCGGGGTTTGCGGATCGGCGGAGACCTTATTGGTGGATCGCGCCTGTGCGGTGACGCATTTGCCGCCCTTGATCCAGACATTGCTCGACGCCGGCTGTGAAGTGCGCGGCGACGAGGCGAGCGCTCGCGTCGATGCGCGAGTGAAAGCCGCAACCGAGCAGGATTGGTACGCGGAGTATCTCGACGCGATCATCGCAGTGCGCGTGGTCGACGACCTGGATGCGGCGATCGCGCACATTCGCCAATACGGCTCGCAACATACTGAGTGCATCGTGACCGACAACGCCGCCGCGGCTGAGCGGTTTCTGGCGAGGGTCGACAGCGCCATCGTGATGCACAATGCGTCCACACAATTTGCCGACGGCGGAGAATTCGGCATGGGCGCGGAAATCGGCATCAGCACGGACAAATTTCACGCCCGCGGACCCGTCGGCGTGGAGCAGTTGACCAGTTACAAATACGTGGTGCGGGGCAGCGGGCAGATTCGCGCGTAGCGCGAAGGGCGCCCCTTAAGCGGCCTTACAGCATTTCCTCCCACGATCGGCTTAAGCGGATGGCGCAGGTGATGATGCCGACCATGCTGTAGGTCTGAGGGAAATTGCCCCACTGTTCGCCGCTCACGGGATCGATGTCCTCGGACAGCAACCCTGCGCTGTTGCGCCTAAGCAGTAGTTTTTGAAATATATTGCGCGCTTCGTCGACGCGCCCGACCGCCGCAAGCGCATTGACGTACCAGAACGAGCACATGGTGAAGGTGTTGGCGGGGACACCGAAGTCGTCCGCATGCAAGTAGCGAAATACCAGATCGCCGCGCACGAGTTCGCGCTCGACGGCCTTGAGCGTGGAAACGAAGCGCGCATCGCTCGCTTCGATGAAGCCAAGATCGGGCAGCAGGAGCGAGGTGGCGTCGAGGTCCTCGCCGCCGAATCCGCTGGTGAACGCCTGCTTGGTTTCGCTCCAGGCGCGCGCCAGGATTTCCTCGCGCATGGCGTCGGCACTGGTGCGCCAAAATGCCGCCCGGTCGCTGATTTTCAGCTGCGCGGCGATTCGCGCCAANNCGCGGCATCGCCGGGATTCGTCAGGCGCTGGTCGAAAAACAATTGTCGCGCCGCGAGCACCACCGCGCCATAGACATCGTGCTGAATTTGTTCGTAGGCCATATTGCCGACGCGCACCGGTCCCATGCCGCGATAGCCGTCCAGCGTATCGATGATGCGTTCTTCGATTTGCGCTTCGCCGGTGATGCTGTAGAGCGGCTGCAGATCCCCGCCGGGATTGCGCGCCACGATGTTGTCGAGATAACGCAAGTAGCCCTGCATGGTGTTGGTGGCGCCCAGATGATTGAGCGCGAGAATCACGAAAAAGCTGTCGCGCAGCCAACAAAACCGGTAATCCCAATTGCGTACGCTGTGGGCCATTTCCGGTATCGACGTGGTCAGTGCGGCCAACAAGGCGCCCGTGTCTTCGAACGTGCACAATTTCAAGGTGATCGCGGCGCGAATCACCGCCTCCTGCCAATCGAAGGGCACAGCCAGGCCGCGAATCCATTCGTGCCAATAGTTACGCGTCTCGTCGAGCCAGGAGCTCGCCAGGGTGAGCGGTGTTTCCTCGATGGTTTCGTCCGGTGCGAGGATGAATGCGAGCGGGGTGCCGAGCACGAAAGCGCTTTCGTCCAACAGGGGTGACAGCGAGCTGTTGGTGGTGACGCGGTAGTTGAGCGCCGCGGACAAGAAACGAATGTGATGGCTGCCGGCGACGCGCTGCGGATCATCGGCGCCGTTGTCGCATCGCGGCCGCAGCCGCACCGTGACGATGGGCCGGCCCTTGATGGGTTCGATCAACCGTACGATGGCCATGGGCCGAAAATTGCGGCCGCGCGAACGAAAGCGCGGGCAGAAATCTGTGATCTTGAGGGAGTTGCCGTGCGCGTCAGTGAGCGTGGTCTCCACGATGGCGGTGTTGCGCACATAGCTGCGCTTCGCCTCCGCCATGTCTCGAAGGTCAACGGCGAATACGCCGCTGACCGAATCGCCCCCCTGGCGCCTCAACAGGGCGCAAAATACCGGATCAGCGTCGGGTTTGGGCAGGCATGCCCAGACGATTCGGCCTAGGTTGTCGACCAAAGCGGCTACCTGGCAATTACCGATTACCGCGAGATCCAAATTGGCAGATGCATTCATTCGCGGTGTGAATCGTGCAATGCGGCGATTCCCTGCAACCAACCGCGGACGCCCGAGGCATTCTCGAGGCGAAATTGCCCGTGCACCCGCTCTCCAACCGCGATGGAAATGCCGCCCTGATCTTCGACCAACCGAAAGCCTTCCTGATCGGTCAGGTCATCTCCGACGAACACCGGCTTCCTGCCCGAGAACGGCGGCTCCTTCATGAATGCCTTGATGGCGGTCGCTTTGGTGAATCCGCGCGGCTTTATTTCGAGCACCATATTGCCTTCTTGGATGTGATAGTTGCTGCCCAACGGCTTGGCGATGGCGATGAGCGATTCGCGGACAGCCGCTTCCAGCTGAGGCGCCATCCGAAAATGCACGGCGATGGTTCGGCCTTTGTCCTCGATGGAAGTTCCCGGATGAGCCTCCACCAGCGCATTCACCGCTTTGCGCGCCCCAGTTAGCTGCGCATCCACGAAACTCGCGCCATGCATGACACCGGATGCTTTGCGCCGTTCGACGCCGTGCAGCCCCGCAGCCGGCAGCCGCAATGGAGCAAACAGCGCATCGAGATAGGAGATGCCGCGGCCGCTTACCAACGCCACCGCTCCCCCTAAGCGTTCGGCCACATGACGCAACAAGGTCTTGAGCTCCGGGTCCGCGAAGGTTTCCAGAGGTGAGTCGGTCAACTCGATCAGAGTTCCGTCAACGTCCAAAAACAAACACCATTCAAGCGAAGGCAGCGGCAGTGTTTGCATCACCATAGCGTACAGCATCGTCGCTGGATATGGCTCGCCGGTAACTCGTTGCAATGTAATTTTTACACGAAATTCATCTTGGATAAATCGCGACTAGGCCATGGAATTTCGGTATTTTGTGAACGATGTTTCGCTCCGTTATGTTGCGCTTCGTGCTGCCGGTGGCATTTGCGTCTTGCGTTGTTGCGTATTTTGGCTTGCCGTATATCGAACGGCTGCTTGCGGAGTGGTTCCGGTCCGACGTCGAATTGCGCGCACAGTTGGTGATGCATTCGATGGAGGAGCCGATCACGGATCTCGTCGAAAAGGGCAATGAGTCGCGCCTGCGCAGCTATCTTGCCAAGATAACCGCCGACGAACGCCTGCTCGCGATTTTGGTGTGCCGTACCGACGGATCGACGATATTCAAAACTGAGCGCGCGCCCGCGGCCATTGCTTGCGAGTCGACCGTTGGCTCGAATCCTGCCGTCACGAAGGTCGTGCAGCTGCCCTCCGGATCGGTGCAAATTTCGCGTTTCGATTTCGAGACCGCAGCGCCTGTGCCGTTTCGCGTGCTCATGTTGCACGATCTGAGTTTCGTCGACCGCCGGCAAAGAACCGCGCGGGATTTCGTGCTGGTGTTCATCGGCATCTCGGTGCTTCTGCTGGCGCTCTTGATCGTGCTGGTGGCCTGGCTGCAACTGCGCCGTTGGGTCAAGGTGTTGATCGGCGATATTCGCGGTAAGCGATTTCTAGACGACGCTGAGTCGCCGCGCTCTTCGTCGCCGATCCTATCGCAGGTGCGGCAAGTGTTGGCCGAGGCGGAGGAGAAGCAGCGGCTGGAGATCGACTTTCGCGAGAATTGGACACCGCAGGCGCTGCGGCAAGTGGTGCGCGATCATCTGCATTCCGCCCAGGTCATCATCGTGTCGAACCGTGAACCGTACATCCACAATTTCGATGCAGACCAACATCCAGTGGTGCAAGTACCAGCGAGCGGCATGGTGACGGCGCTCGAGCCCATCATGCGCGCCTGTTCGGGCGTGTGGGTGGCACACGGCGCGGGATCTGCGGATCGTCAGACGGTGGATCAATACGATCAGATCCGGGTGCCCCCGGACGATCCGTCCTACACTTTGCGCCGCGTCTGGCTGACGGAAGAGCAGGAACGGGGCTACTACTACGGCTTTTCCAATGAAGGGCTTTGGCCGCTGTGCCACATGGCCTACGTCCGGCCGGCGTTTCGCGCCAGCGATTGGCGCACCTACGAAGAGGTGAATGCAAAGTTTGCAGAGGTCGTGGCGGGGGAATCCAGCACCGACAGTCCCGTGATTCTAATCCAGGATTTCCATTTCGCGTTGCTGCCGGAACTGCTTCGCAAGAAAATACCCAAGGCGACAATTGCGCTGTTTTGGCATATCCCCTGGCCGAACGCTGAGACATTCGGCGTGTGTCCGTGGAAGCGCGAGTTGTTGCTGCACATGCTGTCGGCCGACATCTTGGGGTTTCACACCCGCTATCACTGCCAGAATTTTTTGGACTCGGTGGATCGCTTCGTGGAGTGCCAAATCGATCACGAGCACATGACCGTTACCCATCAGGGCCATGTGTGTCGCGTCGCTCCGTATCCGATCTCGATCGAGTGGCCGCCGCGCTGGTTGCTGCTTCTGCCGGATATTGCTACCTGCCGAGCGGCGGTGCGCGAGCGATACCGGATCCCGACTGAGGTGACGATTGGGCTGGGCGTGGAGCGGTGGGACTTCACGAAGGGCATCCTCGAGCGCTTCCAAGCGCTGGAGGCGCTGTTCGACAAGAATCCCCGGCACCGCGGGCGACTCTGCCTGCTGCAGATAGCCGCGCCGTCGCGCAGCCAGTTGTCGGCATACCAGGCGTTGCAGCAACAAACCTACAGCGAAGTGGAACGGATCAACGCCAAGTTTGCGCAAGGCGACTGGCTCCCGATCGTTCTGATCGACCAACATCAAGAGCCGCTACGCGTGTACGAGCTGTATCGAGCAGCCGACTTTTGCCTGGTCAATAGTCT
>PMMB01000127.1:0-9170 GCA_003165495.1 Gammaproteobacteria bacterium
GGTTGCCACTCGCGCAGCAGCGCATCGATCATCTCCCAGCGGGGACCGCCCGACCCAACCGGCACGGCGCCCTGGGGCGCAGCCGTGCGACTCACGGTGTCGCCGCAGGCGACGCCGATGCGCCGATGCCCAAAATCGAAAGCCAAGACAATCCGCGGCGCGGCGCTCGCCGGCCGTTCGGGCGCAGCCGGCTCAGGCATTGCCGCTGACCGGGCTGATGCGCGACAACTCTACCCCCAGGAGACGTCCCGCGGCCTCCCAGCGGGATTCGAACGGCACTTCGAAAATCAAGCCGGGATCCACCGGCGCGTTGAGCCAAGCGTTCGCCCTGATCTCGTCTTCCAGCTGTCCGCCGTCCCAGCCGGCATATCCTAAGGCAACAACGGCTTCTTCAGGCCCCTGGCCGCGCGCCATTGCGGCCAATATATCCCGCGACGTCGTGACATGAATGATGTCGGACACTTTGAGAGTCGAGTCCCATTCGCCGCCGGCTCGGTGCACGACGAAACCGCGATCGGTCTGCATCGGACCGCCGCGCAACACCAGGCGTTCGCGCAAGGGCCCCATGGCAAGTTCGATTTCCAACTGCTCGAAAATTTCGCCCATTCGCATGGGCAACGGCTTATTGAGGATTAGTCCGAGCGCTCCGCGCGAACTGTGATCGCACACCAGCGCAACGGTCTGCGCAAAGTTGGGATCGCCCATCGCCGGCATGGCGATCAGCAACTGATTGGTCAGATAGCCCGAATCGCTAATGGTTCGGCTCCGAATAAAAGACGCTGGCGCCGGCTGAGGCGCCGCCTAGGAACTGCCATTCGTACGCGATGCGTATTTCATCGTGTTTGGCGGTCAACTCGCCCGGAAACGGATCAAAAGGCGCGGCGAGCTTCAGGATTCTCATGGCNNGAACCGATGGTCACTTCGATCACCGGGGTGCCGGAGAGCTTCTGACGCCGCGCGACGTCGGGGAAATTCATCGTGCCCACGCGCTCGATCTTGCGGCGCCAGCTGTCCAAGTAAACGGCAACATCGGATTCCCGAGTGTCCGCGGCGATCCACAGCTGTTGCCGCGCCGCGCCGCGCATGCGCAGCTCGACTCCGTCGTCATTGGGAGTCATCGCAAGGTCAGGCCGTTTCTCGAGCAACAGAGGCAGTCGGGATGATTCCTTGGCGGCCGTGGGCGACGCGAAATACAAAATCTTTTGCGCCGGCATATGAGTGGCGATGAGTTCCTCATCCCCCACATTGCTGCCGGCCTGCTGCGCCGCCACCCCATCGCCGCTGGGGATCCCCGAACGCTCGACCGGCATCAGGGATGATTTGGGGATCAAGGTGCGCTCGCGTTTCGAGGTATTGCCGGATCCTAGCTGACTTCGCTCGGAGAGGTACTGAGCGTTGGGGTTCTTCGCAACCCTCGGCACTTGATCGTTGACCAGGACGACCTCCAAGGCCGGCGCCTCACCGCCGTCCGCCTGGCTGCCCGGCGCACTGAATGTCACGCCGAGGATCACGATCCCATGAAGCAACGCCGCCAAAAAGCATGTCGTCAGCATGCGGTCGTTCGCGGGCGGCAGCCCGGCTCGAAGCATTTCGCCGTCTTGAGACATATCGGAAGTCACGCAGCGCTCAATATCCTGTGGATTGCGTCCACCAGCATCGCACCAATGTCGACACCGTGCTTTTTGTTTAGTTCGCGAATGCCGGTTGGGCTCGTGACATTGATTTCAGTTACGTAATCGCCGATGACATCCAGTCCGACGAAGATCATTCCGGCCGCCTTGAGTTTGGGTCCGATTTGCGAGCACAGCCATCGGTCACGCTCGTTGAGCGGGCGGCTCTCGGCGCGCGCGCCGGCGGCAAGATTGCCGCGGTTGTCGTCAGGCGTAGGTACCCGCTTCAGGGCAAAGGGCACCGGCTCTCCATCCACCAGAATGACCCGGCAATCGCCGGCGGTCACGATCTCCGGCAGGTAGCGCTGCGCGATCGCATAGCGGTTGCCGTAGTCGGTCAACGTCTCGAATACCACNNAGGGGCTTGCACACGGCTTTGCCGTGCTCCCGCAGGAATTCACTCATATCGTGCATGTCGCGGGTGATGAGGGTGGGTGCACAGCACTCGGGAAACCAAGCCGTGTAGACCTTCTCGTTCATATCCCGCAAACCCTGCGGCCGGTTGCACACCAACGCGCCTTGGCACAAGGCGCGATCCAGAATGTACGTGGTGTAGATGTACTCGGTATCGAAGGGCGGATCCTTGCGCATCAGAATCACGTCGAATTCGCCCAGTTTGGCGTTTTGCGTCTCGCCTCGCACAAACCATGTGCCCAGGTCGTCGAACACTTGCAGCGGCGCCAGACGACCCCAGGCGACGCCGTCGCGCAGCCAAAGGTCCTTCTGCTGCGCATAAAAGAGTTCCCAGCCGCGCGCCTGTGCCGCCAGCAGTATCGCCAGCGTGCTGTCCTTGGCGGGCTTTATCGCTTCAATGGGGTCCATGACCACGACGAGACGGACTCGGGAAGACATGCTCATTCCTTCAGGGAATAAAAAATTCTCGCGGCATCGCAGTCTAGCGTAAGCAGGCGCCGCACCAGCTCTCTTGAGAAAACTGTGACCCACGCCACCTTTGTTTACGCCAGCTTACCGCGAAATGTCGACCCCATACCGTGGCTTGCGGGGCCTGGATATGTTAAAAAGCCACAAGATTCCAGCACCTACGCGTATGTAGCCTAGAGGGCCATGATCACCAACGGCAAGCCGAAGCTCACGGGACTCAAAGTTCTCGTGATCGACGACAGCAAGACCATCCGACGCACCGCGGAGACCCTTCTGACCAAGGAGGGCTGCGAAGTGTTCACGGCTGTCGACGGCTTCGACGCGCTTTCCAAGATCGCCGACCATCAGCCCGATATCGTGTTCGTGGACATCATGATGCCGCGCCTCGACGGCTACCAGACTTGTTCGCTGATCAAGCACAACAAAGTATTCAGGCAAATCCCGGTNNATCATGCTGTCGAGCAAAGACGGACTGTTCGATCGAGCCCGCGGCCGTATCGTGGGCTCAGAGCACTATTTGACGAAGCCGTTCACCAAAGACGAATTACTGGGCGCGATCGAAGCTCACGTCGGCAAATGACGGAGAACTCAAAAATGCCATTGATACTCATTGTCGACGATTCACCCACCGAGGTATTCGTCATGCAGAAAGCTCTGGAGAAGCACGGCTTCAAGACCGCCGCGGCCGAGAACGGTGAAGAGGGAGTTCGCAAGGCGAAGGCCATGAAGCCGGATCTCATCTTCATGGACATCGTCATGCCCGGCGTGAACGGTTATCAAGCCACCCGGATGCTCATCAACGACCCTGAAACCAGTTTGATTCCGATCATCATGGTGACCACGAAGGGTCAAGAAACGGATCGGGTATGGGGCCTGCGCCAAGGTGCGGTGGATTATCTCGTCAAGCCCGTGTCGGCGCAGGCGTTGGTCGAGAAGGCACAGGCCGCGCTGGCCGTATGACGAGCACGACGAGCGGGACTGAGACTAGCTTACGCAGCTTGCGCGACCGTCCCTTCGAATTACTCAAGGAAATCGAAAAACGCAGCCGCGCAGTGACGGCCGGCGCCGTTCCGGAAGCCAGCGTCGGGCGAGAGTGGGTGGGTGTGGCGTTTCGCATGGGCGGGGAGACTTTTTTGGTGGCGCGCGAGGAAACCCGCGAAGTGTTGGGCTATCCCGCGGTGGTCACGCGCATCCCCGGCGCGAAAATCTGGGTCAAGGGACTGGCGAACGTTCGCGGACAACTGCTGCCGATGCTGGACCTACGGCAATTTCTGGGCAGCGGAGCGACCACCGCCGGCCGCAATACCCGGGTTGTCGTGGTCAACCACCGGGAAATTCCGGCGGGGCTCATGGTGGACGAAGTGTTGGGTTTTCGGCGTTTCGCAGAAGCGGAATTCAACGCCGAAGCGCCGCCGACAGTGATCCGTTGCGATAGTTATCTCGCCGGCGCTTTTCGCCGCGGCGGCGAGGTCTGGCCGGTCTTGAGTTTGAAGAGTTTGGTGGAGAGCCAGAGCTTTTTACAGGCCGCGAGCTAAAGTTCCGGCGGAACAGAGATGACCACGCGAAACAATATAGGTTCTGGGCTGAATTTCTTGCCGGTGCTGGCGGCGCTCATCGTGCTTTGCTTAGGTTGCGCCGCCGCATTGACGCTGCTCACGCACAATACCGCTCCCGCCTCGGCACCCGTCGAGCTGTCCCTCGTGGCGCAGCGCGCGTCATACGAGGCGCAAAACGCGCTGCGGGGTGAATCGAGCTCTTTCGATGCGCTCGCCAAGAGCGTGGCCCAGTTGAAGACCTTGCGCGGCGCGGGCGTTGCGGCCGGTAATGGCAACTGGAACAAATTGAGCGAAGCCTTGAGCACGGTCGGTGGAGCTCGAGGCGCCGTGGAAACCATTCAGGTTGCGAATCAACAGGCTCGTGAATTGGCGCCCAAGTTGCTGTCGGAGATGGGCGATCTTGCGAGCGCGGTCGGCGTACAAAAGCTCGAGGGAATGAGCCGGTACCTGGAGCGTTTCGAGCTCATGGTTCAGCGCATTCAACAGGATTTGAACGGTCTCGCGTCGGGCGTGAGCGATGCCGCTCCGGCCGCGCAACGCCTCGCCGATAGTTTGGAGTTCCTGAATCAGGTCATGCGCGCTCTATCCGGCGAGGAATCCGGACTCGCGCTGACGCGCGTCAGCGGTGCGGAAGCCGAGCAACGCTTGAAGACCGTGGTTGCCCGCAATCAACAATACGGCGGCAGCGTGCGCAAGGCGATCGGTGCCGCTGAGGCGCTTTCCAAGGCACAAGCGGCGGCGCGCACTCTGCCGGCCGTGGCCAGCGGCCTGACGGCCGAATTGGGCGGTGCGCCTTCGTCGCGAGTCGATTCCGGCGCAAGTTACAAGCCCTGGGTCTTGTCGTTGTTGGGGCTTGCTGTCGCGTTGCTGGGGGCGCTCGCTTGGACCTATTTGAAAACAGTCAACGTGCGGCGCACCAGCGANNGACGGCGATCTGACGGTGCAGGCGACCGTGACGGAGGACATTACGGGCGCGATCGCCGACTCGATCAATTATGCCATCGAGGCTCTGCGCGAGCTCGTCACGACCATCAACCACAGCGCCATTCAACTGGACGGGGCCACCAAGCAAACTCAGGCCGCCGCCGCGCATATCGCAAAAGCCAGCGGCGTGCAGTCCCGGCAAATCTCCTCCGCCAGTGAATCCATGGCCGACATGGCGGCTTCGATCGAAGAGGTTTCCGGAAATTCGGAGCGCTGCTCGGATGTCGCCAGGCATTCGGTCGATATCGCCCATAAGGGCGGCGATGCCGTACGGCGGACCATCGACGGCATGAATGCGATTCGCGAGACCATTCAGGAGACCAGCAAGCGCATCAAGCGTCTGGGCGAGAGTTCCCAGGAGATCGGCAACATCGTCGAACTGATCAACGACCTCGCCGAGCAGACCAATATTCTGGCGCTCAATGCCTCTATTCAGGCTTCCATGGCGGGCGAAGCAGGCCGCGGTTTCGCGGTGGTGGCGGATGAAGTGCAAAGACTGGCGGAGCGCGCCGCCAACGCCACCAAGCAAATCGAGGTGCTGGTGCGCACCATCCAAACCGATACCAATGAGGCGGTCGTCTCCATGGAGCGCAGCACCACCGATGTGGTCGGCGGCGCATTGCTGGCCGAAAACGCCGGCGCCGCGCTCGAGGAGATCGAGCAGGTGTCCAATCAGATCGCGAGTTTGGTGCAGAACATCTCGGCCAGTGCGCGACAACAGGCCGTCGCGTCCGGGAACATCTCGAAAAACATGCATGTAGTGCGCGAAATATCGACGCAGACTGCCGAAGGTTCGACGGCGACAGCCACGTCGATTGCCAAATTGGCAGCGTTGTCGGCGCAGCTGCGCAAGTCCGTGGCGGGATTCCGACTTCCCGACTATAGCGGAGGCACGACCACGATCGGAGCCACCTCGTCCACGCGTTTGCCGGCCCTGAACGAGCCCGCGAGCACCGGCGGCACGGGCAGCACCAGCAGCAGTACCGGCAATACCGGAAAAATGCGCAAGGCCAGCGGTTTCGGCGCCTGACGTTCAAGACGATTCCGGCATGACCGACATCAGTTCCCAAACCCTGCACATCGTAGCCAAAGAACTCGCGGCGACGTTGAATGACGCGCGTGCTTCATTGGAGGCTTACGCTGAACGCTCGGACCAGCGAGTGTTGCTGGAGAAGTGCGCCGACCAACTGCATTCCGCCCATGGGGTACTGCGTTTGGTCGAGGTATACGGCGCGGCGCTGCTCGCCGANNTGATGCGCGCGATGGTGCAGTTGCCGACCTACCTCGAGCGGGTTTTATCGGGCGGCCGGGATCTGGCCTTGGTGTTGCTGCCTCTGCTCAACGATTTGCGGTCCGTCCGCGGCAGTCCCTTGCTGTCCGAGGGAACGCTGTTATTGCTCAATCTGAAATCCGATCAGCCGGCACAGCCGCAATCGCAGGTGCAGGGCGAGCAATCGATTTCGGTGGCGCAATGGGCCAGACGCCTGCGGCCGCGATTCCAGATCGGTCTGTTGGGATACATCCGCGGCGAACGCACCGTGCAGAATCTGGAAATTCTGGCGAAGGTGGCCGAAAAGCTCGAACAGGTCGCCACCACTCAGCCCGTATTTCAGTTGTGGTGGGTCATCGGCGCCATCCTCGAGGCGGTTCGCGCCAATGGGTTGGAAGGCAGTGCGACGCTGAAGCGTTTACTCGGTCAAGCGGACCGGCAAATCAAGGCGCTGTACGATCTCGGTGAGGCCCGCTATTGCGAGGATCCGCCGGTCGATTTGCTGAACAACCTGCTGTATTACGTCGCTCGAGCATCGAGCTCCGGCGGCCGTATCGCCGCCGTGCGAGCTTCGTTCAAGCTCTCCGAGCTATTGCCGGTCGATGACTCGATCGAACACGAGCGTGAGAGCCTGTCGGCGCCCAGCGTGAAGTTGATGCGCACCGTCGCCGCCGCCATCAAGGAAGATCTTTCCAAGGTCAAGGATGTTCTCGATATATTCGTGCGCCGCGGCGGCGGTCAGAGCGATGAACTCGCACCTCAGCTCGAGTTGCTGAAGAAGATCAGCGACACGCTCGGGGTGCTGGGCCTTGGGGAGTTGCGGCAGCGCATCCAGGAAGAGATTTCCGCGCTGTCCGACATCGTCACCGACGGCAAGACACCGCCCGAGGAGTCATTGATCAAGGTGGCCGGTGTCTTGCTCTCGGTCGAAGACAGCCTCGACGATCAGTTGATACGCCTGATTTTGCCCACGGCATCCGGTGGGTCGCCCACTGATGCGCCGGGCGATCAGGATCTCGAATTCAGACTGGTCAGTGAGGCGGTGCTGCGCGAGTGCATCGTCAACATGGCACGCATCAAGGAGGCAGTTTCCATTGCCGTGCAGAAGCCCGGCGATTCTCCACCGCAGGGCCTCGACAACGTGCCACAGCTGCTGCGGGGCATCACGGCCGGCCTCTTGATGCTGGGCAAGGGCAGGGCGGTGGAATTGATGGACGCGATCGGCGTGCAGGTCCGCAAGCTCATCGAGCCCGCGGCGCCCGCGCCCGACGCCATCCGCTTAGAAAGGGTGGCCGATGCCATCGTCAGCATCGAGTACTACATGGAAACGCTGCAGAGCGGGCGTACCGATCCTTGGTACATGCTGGACAACGCCGAGATGTGCATCAAGACGCTGTCTGATGACACGCTTTCGCGTGTCCCGAATATAAGCATCTCGAGCAGCGATGCCGCCAAGACGGTCAAGCTCGATCCGGCCGAGACGATCACCCTGGAGCGCACAAAACACGCACACGCGGCTACCAATCCGCTGATCGCGGTGCCAGAACCGGAGCCGGTGGACCCGCAATTCGTCGAGCTATTCATTGAGGAAGCCAAGGAGGAGATTGCGTCGATTCAACGCAGCTTTCCGCAATGGGACCAAAATCCAATGGATTTGGAGTCATTGGCCCTGATGCGCCGCAGTTTTCATACATTGAAAGGCAGCGGCCGCATGGTCGGCGCCCGGTCGATCGCCGAGTTTGGCTGGTCGATCGAGAATTTGCTGAATCGGATCATCGACAAGACGCTGTCACGCACACCCGGAATGATGGCTCTGTTGCGCAGCTCGGTCGCCGCCCTGCCGCAATTGGTGGAACAGTTGGAAACGGGGCGGCACAATCCGGTGCCGTTCGAGGCGTTGATGGCCCGCGCCTTCGCCTACGCCGACGGCCGCGAAGCGGATCAAGGCACCGTGACCTTGACGCCCGAGGATCGCGCAGCGGCGCCCCGGCCCGGGGTGGCCGCCGCCGCACCGTCGGCGATGGATCCCATGCTGCATGACATTTACAGCAAGGAGACGTCGAGCCACCTGACCGAGATTCGCGAATACCTGCGCAAACGCACGGGTCAGCCACCACCGCACGAATTGCCGGAGCCGGTGTATCGCGCCATCCACACCTTGAGCGGCAGCTCGAAGATGGCCGAAGCGCGGCACGGCATCCGAATCACCGAACCGCTGAATCAGGTCATGCGCAAAGTCTTCGACAGCGGTTATGGATTGTCCGACCAGGGGCTCGCAACATTGGGCGAAGCGGTTCGCGCGATCGACAACGTGGTATCGCATATCGACGAATCGACGGCATTTTTCTCGGACCAGCCGTCGCTGCTCGTGGGGCTGCACGACATCGAAGTCGAACTCGACGCCGCGATCGCCCGCGATGCCATTGACACCAGCGCGTCGGCCATGGTCCCGGCGCTCGCGGCTGCGGAGGAGTTCGATCACGAGATCGCAAACATCTACAGCGAAGAGGCGACCGAATTGCTCGAGGCGGCGGAAGAATCGCTGACCGCCTGGAATCGCGACCGCAACGACAAGGAGCCAGTCGCGGAACTGCAGCGTCATTTGCATACCCTCAAAGGCGGAGCCCGAATGGCGGGTATCAGCGCCATGGGCGATTTGAGCCATGAACTGGAGACCCTGGTAATGCAGATCGACGGCGGTTCCGTGGTCGGCGACGATCATGCGCACGCCGTCATGCAGGCCAGCCTCGATGAACTCGCGAGCATGCGCGATTTGGTGAGCAACGGCACTCTGCCGGCCGGCGCGAC
>PMMB01000127.1:9238-9385 GCA_003165495.1 Gammaproteobacteria bacterium
GGATTCGTCTGCAAGCCTCGAGTTGAGCAGCCCTCCGGTGTTACCAGGACGCGAGAGCGCCCCGGCGGAACGCGTCGAAATGGCGCGCGTCGATGCGGATCTGCTCGACACCATGCTCAACAATGCCGGCGAGGTGAGCATCTTCCG